>JBBQCU010000035.1:0-13158 GCA_038319065.1 Methylococcales bacterium | reverse complement strand
ATAGACAGAAATGCACATTAAAAGTTAAAGTTGGTAAGCAACTAATTATATTAATTTAATGCCTGATCAGACCGAAGCCTAGCCACAATGAGATCAACAAACGTTCTGACTTTTGCCGATGCATAACGGCCTTCACGGTGGATAACATGGATAGGCAAAGGCGGCGGCTCAAATTCTGCAAGAATTGCTTGCAGCTGACCTGAACCTATGTAGGACGCAGTTTGGTAGGATAGCAACCGGCTAATGCCCATGCCGTTTAGTATCGCTTCGATGGCGGCGTCATTGCTGGTAACGGTCAATCGTGGCTTTACTCGAACAGTGATGTCCTGGGCAAATTTCCAGTCCATGACAGGCGATACAGCACTTGCGGCGACTATTTTGTGAGAAGTGAGTTCTGAAGGACTTTGTGGTATCCCTTTTTTTGCCAAATAGGTGGGTGACGCACACAATACGCGCCGAACATGGCCAACACGAATCGCCCTCATACTGGAATCCGGCAACTCACCAATCCTGACACCGACATCAAATCCTTCCTCAAGCAAATTCACGACCCGGTCGAGAAAAACCGCTGAAACTTCCATATCGGGATAGCGTTGCAGATAATCAACAATACCGGGAATCACAAACATCCTGCCGAATAACACCGGAGCCGTGACTGCCAAGTGTCCCCGAGGTTCCGAATTGATGCCGGCGGCAGCTTCGTCGGCTTCATCCATTTCGCCAATTATGCGGCGGGCATCGTCGAGATAGCGATTTCCTGCATCGGTCACGCGCACATATCGGGTTGTCCGGGTAAGCAGCTTTACGCCTAACCGGTCTTCCAGCGCGGTAATTGCCCGTGTCACGGCTGGTGGCGACATTCCAAGCCGCCGCGCGCCCCCCGCGAAGCTCTCTTCTTCTGCCACTGCCACAAACACTGTCATTAAGTGTAACCGGTCCATACTTTATTCCACTATACACAATAATATATTGTAATTTGTGGCTATTCTCTTCACAAGTGGAATAGGGCAAAGTATAACCGTCCGCAGCAATTACTACGGCACGAATCAAACCTACCTCTTTAAACTTGGAGAAACATCATGAACAGAATAACTATCCCTACTACAGATCAAACCCCTGCCGCCTCTTTACCGTTACTCGATGCCGTCAAAAAGCAATTGGGGGTTGTGCCTAATTTAATGAAAATGGTGGGCAATAGCCCCGCCGCTTTGGAAGGCTATTTGAGCCTCAATACTGCGTT
Source organism: Methylococcales bacterium (assembly GCA_038319065.1). Taxonomy (GTDB): domain Bacteria; phylum Pseudomonadota; class Gammaproteobacteria; order Methylococcales; family Methylomonadaceae; genus Methylobacter_C. Next base: position 11,918 of record JBBQCU010000035.1, on the reverse strand, counting down.
AGGCAAAGGCATGATTGACGCAAAAACACGGGAACGCATCGCCCTGGCCATCGCCGAAATCAATGGGTGTAGCTACTGTCTATCCGCGCACACGTATCTCGGCAAAAACGTCGCAAAACTTGATGATGCTGAAATCTTGGCGAACCGCAACGGAAATTCTTCTGATCCAAAAGCCGCTGCCGCCGTCCATTTTGCCGCCCGCGTGGCACTGGAACGTGGACATGTTGCAGATGCCGATATTTCCGCTGTCAAAGCGGCAGGTTACAGTAATGCCGAGATGGTGGAGATTGTGCTTCATGTTGCCCTGAATACCTTGACCAACTATGTCAACGAGGTTGCCCAAACCGAGATTGACTTCCCCCAGGTTAAACCAGTCTTACGCGCTGCTGCGTGAGGCATGTAGTTAATACAAGGAGACTATCATGATCTTCAAATCATTTCTGTTAACCGCTATTACCATGGGACTGTTCACCGCACCGCCTTTAGCAACCGCAGCCCCTGCCAATAAGGACAATGCCGCTATCGCACCCGTACCGCTGAACTACCGCACCGCCCATGTCGAAGGCGTAGAGGTATTTTATCGTGAGGCAGGACCAAAAGAGGCACCGGTACTACTGCTGCTACACGGCTTCCCAACCTCGTCGCATATGTTTCGTAATCTCATCCCTCTATTGGCTGACAAATACCATGTAATCGCTCCCGATTACCCCGGTTTTGGCCAAAGCGCTATGCCTGAGCGTTCAAAATTTGCTTATACCTTTGACAACTACGCTCATGTGGTTGACAAACTGACCCAACAACTGGGCGTAAACCGTTACGCTTTATATGTGATGGATTATGGTGCGCCCATCGGCTTCCGGCTGGCATCGAACAACCCTGAAAAAGTGACGGCTCTCATCGTTCAGAATGGTAACGCGTATAATGAAGGTCTTGAACAGTTCTGGGATCCTATTAAGGCCTATTGGCAAACCGGCGGGGCAACTGAACGGGAAGCCATCCGTTGGTTGACGTCCATTAAAGCGACGAAATGGCAGTACATGAACGGTGTGAACGACACTTCACTGGTCAGCCCTGATACCTGGACGATAGACCAGGCACTGCTTGACCGGCCCGGCAATGCCGAAATCCAGCTTGACCTGTTCTACGACTACCGCACCAACATCCCGCTGTATCCCCAGTGGCAGGCTTATTTCCGTAAACACAAGCCACCTGCTTTAGTGGTCTGGGGTAAGAATGATGCGATCTTTGTTGCCGCGGGTGCCGCACCGTATCAGCGTGATCTTCCTGACGCGGCTATTCACCTGCTGGATACCGGACATTTTGCCCTTGAGACGCATGGAACTGAAATCGCCAATCTGATTCGTGATTTCCTTGGCAAGCATCTCAAACCCAATAATTAAAATCGGCACAATCCGCCGGCACATTGCCGGCGGGATTCACGCCACTATTTTTGTTCTTAAAATAGGCAATTGATAAGGAGACACAGTCATGGCACGCGCATTTTCAGAAATCGCTTTTACGGACTCGGTCAAGGCGATACAAAGTCGCTACGGATCGCGCAAAGCCTATGCGAAATTCGACATTGATAAAGATTGTCGTGATTATCTTAGCGAGTATGAGATTGCCTTCTTAGCCGAGCGCGATAGCTTTTACATGGGCTCCGTAGGCGAGAATGGCTGGCCCTATGTACAGCATCGGGGTGGGCCAAAGGGCTTTTTGAAAGTGCTGGATCAGAAAACCATCGGTTTCGCCGACTTCATGGGTAACAAGCAATACATCAGTGCCGGCAATCTGAGCACCGATGATCGCGTCTCGCTGTTCATCATGGATTATCCCAATCGCCAACGCTTAAAGATTTGGGCGCGGGCGCGGCTTGTTTACAAGAACGAGGATGCTGCGCTGATCGCCCGACTTGAAGTACCTGGCTATCAAGCCAGGGTGGAACGCGGGATCATTATGACCATTGAAGCCCTGGACTGGAATTGTCCACAACATATTACACCGCGTTATAGCAAGGCCGAAGTCGAGAGCTTGATTGCGCCTTTGCTCGATGAAATCCAGGCGCTCAAAACGCAAATCTCATCAGCTTGAACGTCCTGTCATCGCATCAGTGCAATAAGCTTATTAATTATCACCAGAGGATAACAATATGATAACGTTTTATATCGCATTAGCGCCGGACGATCGACTTGATCTTGAGCCTTATCCGGCGGTAACAGACCGGGTAAGCCGAATTCAGGCATTGCCCGGTTACGCGGGTATGCCCGGTATGTGGCAAGGCGCATAAACCACTTTCTTTAACACCACATTAAACTTAATAACAGTAACAAGGGGTTCTCAATGAACACAACGACTGAATCACGGCCTCCGTTTCCTTCATTCACACGCGAAACTGCCGCACAGAAGGTACGCATGGCCGAAGACGGCTGGAATAATCGCGATCCTGAAAAAGTTGCTTTAGCCTATACAATCGACAGTCAATGGCGGAACCGCGCTGAATTTCCTGTCGGCCGGGAACAAATTATCGCCTTCCTGAAGCGCAAATGGGCCAGCGAGTACGAATATCGGTTAATCAAAGAATTATGGACCTTTGACGGTAACCGTATCGCTGTCCGGTTTGCCTACGAATGGCATAATGAAAACAACGAATGGTTTCGCTCTTACGGCAACGAGAACTGGGAATTTGATGAAAATGGCTTAATGCGGCGGCGTTATGCGAGCATCAATGACTTGCCCATCAAAGAAGCTGAGAGAAAATTTCATTGGCCGCAGGGCCGTCGCCCTGATAATCATCCAGGATTGAGTGATCTTGGACTCTAAGCCGTTCCCCATAGGGATAGTCAATTTATTTGAATGAGCGGAGTGGACCACAATGGATAACTATCCATAGTGGTCCTGATCGAAGGCTCTGCGTAATGGTTAGTTGCAGGCTGTGAGTGGAAGGAACGACAATTCAAATCACAGAGAGCCTATTTTTTGCCAGCAAGCAGGGACGGTCGAAAACAACTCAAAATCCTGTCAAGGTAATTTCTGCTTTAGGTTTTTTCTCGAGCTCATTTTTCTGCTTGGTAAAGTGTGGTCTGAGCGTCGGATAACCTTCTAAAAATACCCAATCGTTTTCTTTAGACGGAAAATGACAGGCAAGACAACTTTCCTTATAACCCTTGGAGCTTTTGTCGGCAGGATGTTCGGTAGTAAAGAACGTCCAGTCCCAACCTTCGCCCCAATTGCGGTTGCCCTTGAATCGCTGCCCGGCATCCTTAACCATAACAAACCAGACGGCGTTGTCCGTTGCCCAAAAAGCATCCCCCGTCGTCAGTTTGCCGGCGCCTATTTTGCGAATTTCCTTGACCAATACCGTACCATCCGGAAATTGACCGGTCTCCTTAAAAGCTATGGCCGCCTCCGGTTGCGTATAAACATCATGACCTGACAAATTCGACATACTTGGCGTTACCGGTCGGTTCTACCCGTTTGATCAGCTCAGATAAAGAAAATCCAAGCCAGGGCACCACCATCGACCAGGCTTCCACGCAACGTAACCGGTAAACGCGCTCTTCCAGCGGCGCCATTTTCAACAGTTCCTCAATAGCAAACACGGTTGGTTTTTTTACTTCGCCGTCTACCGTTACCGTCCAGGGTCTTGTGTTCAGGCTGCCGGCTTTTTTAGCAGGATCTTCCTTGCTGGTGCCGAACTCATAAAAATTGTTATATTGGGTCACAACTTTGTAGGGTGTTAACTCCTCCGGCACGGTATAAGCTGATTTTCTAATATCCGCCAACTTAGTGCCTGCCTAAACAAAACTTGGCAATAATGCCGCTAAAGATGCGCCGCCAGCCAGTTGCATAAACTTCCGTCTGGCGTAGAACAAGTCACTCGGTGTGATTTCTGAAGAGGGAACAGGTCGAGTTTTATAGGGTTTCATGTTTGTTCTCCTAGTGCTTCCGCCACTGCGGCACCGATACCGGTATGAGCGTGGATAACCAGTGCTCTCTTACCGTGCAAAGGCCGAATTTGCTGAAAAGCAGGCATCGTTTTCTCCCCATTTATTGGCGTTGCTGTGTTATCAATCGTCTACTGTAAAAAAACACTGTTTGATCAAGGCATCCACCGACCATTTTCCTGGTCCAGGTAATAAACTAACCAGTAACATGATCCCCCATACCCTATGTTGCTCAATTCCCGCAGCCCCCAGATCCGGGTAGGAAATAACGGCAATGATATTGAATAAAAACAATAGCGCCGCTGCACCGCGTCCGAAAAAGCCAACAGCTAGCAATACCGGGCCTCCGAGTTCAACCGCTGTTCTTAACAATGCGGCAAAGTCAGCCGGCAATAACGGCACTGAATATTCATTCTCGAACAGATACAAGGTACTGCTCCAGTTCTGTATTTTGATTAAACCGGACACCCAGCACCGTAGCAACAAATCACCGAGTGGCATGAACTTGTCCAGTACGGTTCCGATTTTAGGAATCAGTCTGCCAGGCTGATAGATAGGCGCCATACCGTTTAAAATACGCTGTCTGTTCATAGGTATTTTCAAATTAAATTATAAAAAAACCGGTTAACAAGCCTTTCATCATCCCCTGTTGCAAGAAGGGTTGCATATCGAAATCGGGATGATCAACCAAAACGTGCTCGATCGTTTTGCTAAGCGTCAAACCGGAAGCCAGACCTGTTAGCATATTAAAATCCGCCTCCGCTAAACTGACGATCTCTACATCAAACCCCGGCCGGAAAATTAACAAGCGGCAGACACCGTCATTCAGATTAATCACAGTCTCCAATAGATAGTCAGGTTGGTTCGCCTCCCAGATCTTATCTATGGGGTAATCGGAAGCAATTAATCGAACTGATGGATGCACGTTAAAACCCAGTCGTCCATACTGCTCCGCATCCAATTGCGCCAAGGTTGACATATCAAAAGGTTTAGCATCGGCTTCGTGATAGGCTTCGTGCCAAAGCCATTCGAGCCTTGCCATATCCGGCAAATAAGGCAGGCCTTGTGCTGCGTTAAATGTCTTAATGATGTCGGCAAACGCATCACCAAACTCTAATAAACAGGCTGATCGAGGCGGTTGCTCATTAATAAAAACCTCTGCAAGACTATTAAAAAAAGCCGTGCCGACCAGATTGTTGACCACCGGATAAACAGCGCGCAAGCCTTCTGTTAAACCAACCCGCGTATTATTCCGGTAAATCGATAACCGTTGCTCAACACTAAGGCCACGGGGTTTGATGCCGGCGGGCAGTTGCGCGGTTTTCCGGAACACGAAGCGGGCAAAGTCCCGTTGCGTGTCATGCAGCCTGTTCATAACACTTCTCCAGATAAGCATCGGCTTTGGCGGTTTCTTCAATTAACACCGTCCAGTCCGGCACATCGCTGTCCCACTCAATCAAGGTCGGGCAATTCCCCAAGTGCCGCAAGGCTATTTGATAAAGTTGCCAAACAGCTTCACAAATTGGGCCGTTGTGCGTATCGATCAAAATCTCAAGTGCACCTACCCGATTAACTGAGTGACCAGCTAAATGGATTTCCTTGACATGGTCAGCCGAAATAGCCTGCAAATAATTGATAGCATTCCAACCATGGTTACTACAGGACACATAGATGTTATTGATATCCAGCAACAGTCCGCAGCCAGACCTTTGCGCCAATTCATTAAGAAACGAACTTTCGCTATAACGTGAAAATGCGTACTCCAGATAGCTGGATGGATTCTCAATTAAAATCTGCCGGCCCAATAAATCCTGGACTTCAGAAATCCGTGTCACCAGATGCGCCAGGGTTTCGTCCGTGTAAGGTACAGGCGCCAGATCATTGAGAAATTCGCCCCCAAAGGAACTCCAGGAGAGGTGTTCCGACACCAGGCCGGGTTCGATTCGCCTAATCAAATCCTTAAGTTTCTTTATGTGCGGTCTGTCCAGTACGTCGACCGAGCCCAACGACATGCCAACGCCGTGCAAGCTGATCGGATAATCGGCTCTGATGGCATCCAGATAGCGCAAGGGAGAGCTCCGCCCTTGCCGAAATAGTTTTCACTGTGCACTTCCATCCATGCGACCCCGGCTTTACACGCCAGCGCGTCCTGGTAATGCTGTGACCTAAGCCCGATTCCTGCAAAAGCCGGAATCGCTGCTCCAACACGTATCTGCTGGTTTTGATGCGCGTGAGTCATGACTTGCTCTGCTTAATTGCCTGCAGGCGCTTCCAGACTGCCGCCAACGATCCGTTCGCAAGTCCCTTTAGGCAGGGCAATAAAAGCATCTTTTTGACCGTCGGCAGTAGAATGCCCAGCACACGCGCTGGATAGCGTTTTGCAATCATTTTTGCCGGTCTTGCTAACGCCGTAACATTTCTCAACATCTTTTTTGTCAACTGCAAAGGCCTCGGATTGCATACCTAAAGCGCCTAAAGCGATCATCGAAGCCAAAGCAGTCGTTACTACTGTATTTACGTTTTTCAAGGTTGTTTTCCTAAATAGTTAAGAGAGTTAATCAAGAGGTCTACAGAAATAATCTGTAACAATTAGTTAAAAGCAAACGCTATGCCAAGTTAAAAAATAATTAATATAATAAATAAAATCTATATGTTAAATTCATATTCTCTATGTAAGCCACAAACTCTCAATAACGGGATAGCCACCACCAATGGTGGTGGGTTGGTTTTGTGGCGTCGAAAAGGTAAGATGCTTTACAAATACCTAAACCCTGAACGACTATTTATGCCCCAAATTCCAGTCCCTGTTTCGGAACCCTTGTCCACCGTCGATTTATCGGAGTTGCCGGTACTGCGGGCCATCGTGGAAGGCACGGTGCAGGCTACCGGTGAAGATTTTCTGCAGTTACTGGTCCGCAATCTGTGCATTGCTACCACAGCTGCCAACGGCTTTATTGCTGAGTTCGCCGACGACAGAACCCGGGTAAAATCGCTGGCTTTCTGGATGAATGGCAAATTGATAGCCAACCAGGAATGGGAACTGGCAGGCCCCCCCCATGCCAGGATGTATTAACCGGCAAGCTTTGCCATTACCCCGCTGATCTCTGGAAAAAATTTCCTAAAGAACATGGCTTTGAAAGTTATCTGGGCGTACCGTTACAGGATACGGAAGGCAATATCCTGGGTCATTTGGCGGTATTCGATGAGCGGCCCATGCCCAAAGAGCCACGACTGCTCTATGTCTTCAAAATCTTCGCTGCCAGAGCGGCTGCAGAGCTCAACCGGATCCGGGTGGTGGAGAAATTGCGGCAGAGCGAGCAACGCTTTCGCGATTTGTTTGATGAAGCCACTATTGCTTATGTGCATGAAGATGTTGAATCACGATTTCTTCATGCTAACCGAGCGGCCATGCGGATATTGGGTATCACGCCAGATCAAGTTCCCGGCATGTTGGGCGTATCTTTAGTGCCCAATAGGCCGGATGCCAAGCGTCGGCTTCAGGAAGCCTTTGCTTCTATCGAAAAAGGCACCGATGATGCAGGCATCCAACTTGAGCTGCGCCGCAAAGATAACGGTAAACCGATCTGGATACAGTGGTGGTCCAAACTTGAGCCCGGCGGTCAATACATGCGCACCATGTTTATCGACATCACCGAGCGGGTGTTGATGGAACAGGAACAGGCCCGGCTTCAGGCACAAAATCTTTATTTACAGGAAGAAATCAAATTCAGCCATAATTTTGATGAAATCGTTGGTCTTAGTCCACCACTCCAAGCATTATTAAATCAGGTGAAACGTGTCGCTCAAACCGACTCATCGGTATTGATCCAAGGTGAATCCGGTACCGGTAAGGAATTGATTGCCCGTGCCATCCACTCCGCCAGCAAACGCAAAAACCAAGCATTGATCAAAGTCAATTGCGCTGCTTTGCCGTCCGGGTTGATAGAAAGCGAGTTATTTGGTCATGAAAAAGGCGCGTTTACCGGTGCCATCAGTAAACGCATTGGTCGTTTGGAACTGGCTGAAGGCGGTACCCTGTTTCTTGATGAAATGGGTGAGATTCCTTTGGAGGTCCAGGTTAAGTTGTTGCGGGTGTTGCAGGAGCGGGAATTCGAACGGGTTGGCGGACAAATGCCCATTAAGATGGATGTACGGGTGATTACTGCCACCAACCGCAATCTTTTACAGGAAGTAGCGGCAAAGAACTTCCGTGAAGATTTGTTCTACCGTCTGAATGCATTTCCGCTTACCACGCCACCTTTACGGGAACGGCTTGATGACATTCCATTGCTGGTTAAATTTCTAATTGAAAAATTCGCGCCCAAAATCGGTAAAAAAATAGACGGCATCAGCAACCAATCCATGCAACGCCTGCAAGCCTACCGATGGCCAGGCAATATCCGGGAGTTGGAAAATATTATCGAGCGAGCCATCATATTAACCGATAACCCCATGCTGGAAATCGACCTTGGACCGTTACCAATTCCTGCCGAACCCCACATAAAATCTGCTCAACAGAATGATAGCAGCCTCGATTCCATAGCTAGAGAACATATCCTGGCTGTCTTGGAACAAACCCGCTGGATGATTGAAGGAGCCAAAGGTGAGGCCCAGATGCTTGATTTAAAACCCAGTACGCTTCGTTATCGCATGAAGAAATTAGGTATCGATAAACCTGAAAGATAAGCACTCTAGTTTCGTTGGGATGGATGGATTTCTGACATTTGGGGGAATCCAGATTACCATGATCATGTGATCTGTCAGGTCTCAATATTATGCTGAGAACACGTGTTGTTATGCGTTCTATAACAGATTTAGGCTGCTTATATTGTTGGGTTGTGATAAAAAGTAAGTAATAGTCATCAACGGTTTTCATTAAAATTTTATGTCCAAAGCAAGTCAAAAATTAAGTATCGAACAACTGGCTAAATTATTTATCCAACTATCAGCCCTTGAATCTGCTGGACTACCTGTCTTTCAAGCTTTCGCAATTATTACGCAGTCAGAAGTTAAGTTAAAAAAACCGCTAGCATTGATGCAGCAACAATTAAAAGCTGGGCGACCGATTTCCGATGCTGGATTTAAATCTGGTATTTTTGATGACACACATAAGACGCTAATTCATGCTGCTGAAGCGAGTGGTCAACTCGCTTCAGTCTACCGCCAATTGGCCGACCATTACACACGTCTGGATGCTCGCATCAAAAAAGTAAAATCCCGGTTTTACGTGCCGATTCTGATATTAATTGTTGGCATGAATTTTCAAAGTGTGTTCAGCTCTCGCTAAAAACCAGTGTTTAACCGATGATCGGGGGAAGCTTTTTAAATAGCAAACCTTCATCACGACAGCAGTTACTGGATACTTGGTTGACTGCTATGGAGCAAAGCAGACGCTAGAATAAATTGATGACGACTGTCGCTTATGGGTCGGGTGGCGACTGTGCTCTCGTTAAAAATATTTCAAATCTGAATGGCCGGTATCGAGATTGGCTTTTTGATATTAACGAATTACAGGTAACGGCTATTGCCGGTCAGTGAAAGGAACAGTGGATTATAGAAAGAATCTTATGCAATATTTTGTTGTTTGTTTAAATGTAGTCTACTATTTTTATCAATCTAGATTCTTTTGGTAAAAGGTGGATAAGATGGCCGGAATAATATTATTATCAATAGTTATAGCAGCATCATTACTTTGTTTCGCTGCAAGCGGTTCTGAAACAGAACAAAGGCATCGAAAATAAAATTATGCGAAACAGCTACGCTAAAATCAGCAGTGGGGTTAATTAACCGTTCCGGTTTGGAAATGCTACATAAACTAGCTGATGGCGAATCCCGCCCAGGTAATCGCTAGCCACGAGCCTGGTATCGAGCCTTGCATGGCATATCGGTAACAATGTGCTTGATATGTAGGCACGAAAGGAGGTAAAAAATTAAGGTAACAGGTAATGTTGAACCTCCTGTTGCGTTATAGACTGATTGAACAACTAATAGTTGTCTCGGAGAAGCAGATATCACCTTTGCCATCAAAGCTTAGCGCCCGCTAAATTTAGGCTCTCTCATTCACAGGCGTAAGTTTAACTGGGTCACTACCTGGTTGACCGTCCTCGAGCACGATGACTTGGGCTACGATTTTGGAGAGAAATGGGGCAGGTGTCGCTATCCATTTCATTAACGCTATCTTTTCCTCACCACCCGGAACATCATCACCTGTCTTGTAGCCTTGCAGGAGATCCTGAACCACGCCTGCAGCAAAATCCGGAATACTTAAAAGATCATCCAAGTGACTCTTAACCTCGAAAGACTTACCAAGCCCAACGATCTCAAAGTTGTGCTTGGAATAATAAATAGCAAGTACGCAAGCGAATATATCCAGTGTGTGAGAAAATCCTCTACCATGGCTATTCTCGTTTATCGCATCGTTGTCGCAATACTATAGCAATCGTTGGTTAGCCCTCGTTTGTTTCAAGCGTTAATGCACTGTGCTATCTCGAAATGCTAAATGCGTAGCATTTGGTCGTTTGAAAATGGTCTGACAGATCTCTGTTTAAGTTCTAATGAACGACAGACCGCCAAGAAAGCGCCAAAGACAAATGCTCACAATGTTCTAAGATTTTCGGGCATGTTAGAACGTCCGCTTAACTTTGTAAACTGACATTGAGTGCCAAGTTATTGAACGGCTACAACGGGCCGCGAACAGAATATCGCGACGCGCAGCAGTGGATCAGTGGCTGTCCTTCTTAGCCGTTGTATTGATTAGTGGTGACAAACAGATTCTGCTATTTGTATCGCGTTTATTTCATCATCCGTCTCATAGTCGGCGGTGGATTGGTACACACCGTCCTTAAAAAAACGTATGCAAAATCTTGGAGGGTCGTATTCATACCTGACGACTGCAACTATGTGGGGAGTGACGACCGTTGTAATTAATTTTGCCATGATCTTTCTCTTCAGCAGGAGCCATATCCCTGTGGCAGGGTTATTAGAGTGCGTTAAGCTGCAGTTGACGACAATTGGTCTCATGAACTGGGCGGTATGTAGCGACTTACCCTCGGCAATCGGCACCCGTCATATTTCCAAGCGAATACATAATGGTATGACGTTGACCTCGTCTAGCAGATGATTCTTGCTAATGAGGGTATCTTTTATCCGATAGTTTGTTCGTCCTTTAAATTTCTTTCGGGTGCATTCGTGCTGAGGTAAAAAATTTAATAAACTACATCCCCTACCTGCATGCAGAAAATACAAACGAAATTGACCAACAAAATTGTTGCGCTTGTCTTATGAGTTTTTTTACCATCTACCAATTTCAAGTTTTAATCAGCATCAACTACAATTTAAGTATAGTTAATTTCAATTTACTTTTTCATAAAAGAAATATTAAAACTTGAGTAATAATTTACACCACGACAAAGGAAGTGTTTCCCGATAGCAGATGTTGATTTTGATGTAGTGTGACGGGCAATTAACGGCCAGAACCGAACGTTTGTAGCTTCGTAGCTAGGCTGGGTGTTATATCCATACGCGCCAACTTAAGGATGGCACCGTCATTCCGGCAGGGATTGCCGGAATCCAAATGCCAAGGAAGGCAAGGTTTACAAGCACATCCATGTGTTATGGATGTCGGCAATCCCTGCCGACATGACGGATTACCTGGCAATGGACACAAATTGTAGACGCTAAGTTGGCGCTTATGGGTGTTATGCCCGGTTATACGCAAGATGGACTTACTGGAGTTTCAAAAACTTTTCCATCCTTTTGGTCTCTTCCCAACCAATCCGATCGGAGTCGCACAGGAATTTGACCAGGCGTTTGAAACTAACCCGATTGGCTTTGTTATCGCAAGCACTAAAGTAGGCTTCCAAGTCGGCAACCTTAACACTTAGCAGGGAACGGGGCGGTATAGCCGATGACAAGCTATCGTCAACAAATACTCTTACGTTGACATGGTGCTCGTGTTGCATTTTTTCACTCAAT
>JBBQCU010000034.1:0-13248 GCA_038319065.1 Methylococcales bacterium | reverse complement strand
ATTGTACCTGCACGGGGCACGACCAGTAGAGAGTTAAGATTTTGAACTCCTTCGGATTGAGCAGAACCATAAGACAGAAGCTGGCCCAGAATAGCTGTTTGACTCTGATTCAAGTCATTATCAACATCGGCAAAGTGAATAAACTGTGCTGAAACGGCAGTAATATTTGAATCTACTGCTTGTAATTCAGTCAGTAGTTGTTTGACACGAAAGTCAGATAATGCAGAGGTTCCAGGGATTTTTATCATGTCAGTAAAACAGTAAATTTGGGTTATCAGGTTAGTGCAGCGTAATCTGACATAAAGCGGTTACAGTTGTCTAGTTACGCTGCGCTAACCCAAGCGATCCAGGCTGAATCCAGTTATTTTTTTGCCAAATCTGCTTTGATAGTTTCTTGTACGAGGGTCAGTAACTTGAAGCTTGCCGGATCTGATAGCAGTTGCTGGTCCTCATCTACAACAACAATGTCCGTTTGTTGACTATTTTTTTCCAGTTTGAGCAGATACTTCTTTTCATTGCCCTGAACTCCACTGAACAAAAACACAACTTCATCCCAGTATGATCCATCCTCTATTTTACGTTCTTCAGGGTCATACAAAACAGTAAACAGTCCTTCCTTCTCATTGCGCTCGGTTACTTCTATGGATTTTCGGCTTAATGCTTTATTTACTATGCGCCAGGCTCTGATAAACGGTACGTTAATACGTAAACGATTTTCGCCGGTATCAAATTTAACACGTTCAACTGTAATTTCTGTGTCTGGTATTACCGGTTCACTTTCAGGTGAAGGGCCAGGCGTTGCTTCCTCGGCAAGGCCTGACGGTGGCACTGACGATTTGTTTGTGGCCGGGGTTGTGGATGGAACTACCTCCACAGGAGCATTCCGGGAAGCTGGAGGCACAGCGGCTTCAACACCGGCGCTGAGAGGCGGGGAAGATGCCGCAGATGAAGCCGGTGTTGACAAGCTTGGTGTGTCATTTTTCTTCAGGTCAGCTGGCAAAATCAGGGGCGGTATTTCAGTCGTGTACTGATAATCTTTTTCCTTGTCAGGAAATAAACTTTTGATGTAACTGCACGCTGATAGATTAAACAGGACAGTCGCAGTAATGAGGAGTGAGCCAATTTTAACTTTCATTGAATAACTTCAGCTTGACGCATTGCGGTACGAACTACATCAACACAATCTTCGGTTAGCCAGGTTAAAGGCAAACGAATTCCTTTTTCCATTAAGCCCATTTCAGCAACCGCCCATTTAACCGGGATCGGGTTCGACTGAATAAACAGGTACTTATGTAATGCTGACAATTTTGTGTCTATGGCTAAGGCGGTTTCTTTATCGCCTGCCATGGCCGCCATAATCATTTCATGTACCAAACGTGGAGCTACGTTACCGGTTACGGTAATGCTGCCGTTGCCGCCTAACAGACAAAACTCAAGGCTTGTAGCATCATCACCGGTATAAATTGCAAAATCAGGGCCGGTTAAATTACGAATTTTTTTGACTCTGGACAGGTCGCCGGTCGCTTCTTTAACACCAACAATATTGGCGATATGGGACAATCGTCCAACGGTTTCAGGCACCATATCGCAAGCGGTACGTCCGGGCACATTGTACAATATCTGGGGAATATCAACAGCTTCAGCAATGGCTTTGTGATGCAGGAATAAGCCTTCCTGAGTCGGTTTATTGTAATAGGGCGTGACAAGCAGGCAGGCATCAGCCCCGGCTTGTTTGGCTTTACGCGTCAGGGTAATCGCTTCAGTGGTTGAGTTTGCACCCGTTCCAGCAATAACCGGTATTCTACCGCCTGCATAATCAACAACAGACTTGATAACATCAATGTGTTCATCTTCACCCAGGGTTGCTGATTCCCCTGATGTACCGACAGCAACAAGGGCATCGGTACCTTGCGCTATTTGATACTCGACTAATTTTTTTAAGCTTTCCTTATCCACTGCGCCATTTTCATACATCGGTGTTACTAACGCTACGATACTACCTTGAATCATGAAATCTCTCGATCAGAATTGATACGGTTACAAAACTACCGTCATTATAACAAGCAAATACATAAAAAAGGTACAAGGTGCAAGGTCCAAGACCAATTTACTGCAAAATCCATTATGATGAGGTATAATTGTCATATAAACAAACATTTCCCCGCGCCTTCGCGCATTCCAAATACTCCAAACAGGTAAATCCATGTCCAATGATGTTTCACCATTACCCACTTTCCGTGATTTAGCACTGATCGAACCTCTGCTAAAAGCGCTGGATGATGTCGGTTATGAAACACCTTCGCCCATTCAGGCACAAATTATCCCGCACATGCTGCAAGGCAAAGATGTTCTGGGGCAAGCACAAACAGGCACTGGTAAAACAGCGGCCTTCGCACTGCCAATTTTATCGCGTATTGATCTTCGTCAAAAAGACCCACAGGTTTTGGTTCTGGCACCAACCCGCGAACTTGCCATACAGGTAGCCGAAGCGTTTCAGCGTTATGCGGCTCATTTAAAAGGCTTTCATGTGTTACCTATTTACGGTGGACAGGACTATAGCACTCAACTACGCCAGCTAAAACGCGGCGCTCATGTGGTGGTCGGCACGCCGGGCCGGGTTATGGATCACATGCGCAAAGGCACGCTGAATCTCGACGGTCTTAGCGTTCTTGTTCTTGATGAAGCCGATGAAATGCTGCGCATGGGTTTTATTGATGATGTGAAATGGGTACTTGAACAAACACCCGACGACATACAAATCGCCTTATTTTCTGCGACTATGCCTACAGATATTCGCAAAATAGCTCAAGAATATCTGCATGAGCCTGAACAAATCACTATTAAGGTAACCAGCGCATCAGCAGAATTCATACGCCAACGCTTTTGGATGGTCAGCGGTGTACACAAGCTCGACGCGCTCACCCGCATCCTTGAAGCTGAAACGTTTGACGGTATGATTATTTTTGTCAGAACCAAAACCGCGACTATTGAACTGGCAGAAAAACTGGAGGCACGGGGTTATTCGGCAGCGGCAATTAACGGCGATATGTCTCAGGCACTTAGAGAGCGTACCATTGCTCATCTGAAAAACGGCAAATTGGATATTTTAATTGCAACCGATGTCGCCGCACGCGGATTGGATGTAGATCGCATTACTCATGTCGTCAACTACGATATTCCCTATGATACCGAGTCTTATATTCACCGTATTGGTAGAACGGGACGTGCGGGACGCACTGGTGATGCAATTTTGTTTATTGCGCCCAGAGAAAGAAAACTCTTAGGTAATATTGAAAGAGCAACCAAACAAAAAGTTGAAGAAATGGGCTTGCCTTCAACCGAGGTTATTAATAATAAACGTATTTCACGCTTTAAACAGAATATTACCGATACCTTGGCCGCAGAAGAGTTGAGTTTTTTTACACAACTGATAGAGCAATACCAGCAGGAACACAATGTATCTGCATTGGAAATAGCCGCCGCTCTGGCCAAGCTGGTGCAAGGTGATACACCCTTGTTAATGCAAAATCTGCCTAAAAAATCTTACGAAAGCCGAGAAGACCGGCCGCAAAGAGACGAACGTTCGCAAAGAGAAGATCGCCCGCAAAGGGATCGTAAACCAAAACGAGTGTTTGGTAGTGGCGCTAATATAGAAATGGAAGTCTTCCGTATTGAAGTCGGCCACAATCACGGAGTAAAACCAGGCAACATCGTTGGGGCGATCGCCAATGAGACAGGCATAGATGGCGACCATATCGCCCGCATCAGGATTGAAGACGACTTCAGTACAGTCGAGTTACCCGCGGGCATGCCCAAAGAGTTGATTGAGGAGCTGAAAAAAATCAGGGTTGCCGGACAGCAGCTTAACATATCAAGAATGGATGATAGTGGTAAGAGAGTAACGCCGGATGATGCCGCTAAAAAAGTGGATAAAAGCAAAAAAAGAATGGGATCTACATCCCGGCGCGCGAAACCAAAAGCAAATGACTTGTAAAAATCTGGATTTGATCTTACAAAATTTTAAAGCAAAGTTCAGGTTTTAACTGACAGTTTAGAATGTGTGAGTGGCTGAAATCGGCCATTATGAGTCACTCACGACCGTCCGCTTTACGGCGATGAATATTGCTGAATAACGTTCGGCAATATGCCAACTAGAGACCGTCAATCGATCGAAAGATAAAGCTTTGAACATCTGTGCTCTATCAGAGAGGAGACATTCACTGCAGCATGTTATTAGCCCATCTTAATGCGTGATCGATTACTGCACCGGAATCTTGCTGGTAAATTACCTTATCTGCCTATAAAATTCATGCAAATATCAGGCAAACCTGTGAAGCAAGGCTTTCAGGTCGCCTCGGAAAATCCAGTAAATAGACGTATCATTGAATTAATTACTATTACAGGAGACTCGCTGATGGTAAATCAAATCGACTCTAAAACCCGCGAACCTCTAAATCACTCAGATAACGCGGTGATCAAAACCATGGAAATGTACCAAGCCATCATCACTCGCATGGCAGGCAACAGCGCGGCTTGCAAACAATGGTGCATCCCGTTGGTGACTGCAATTTTAGTTTTTGCAGTCAAAGAAAAAACTTACCTATTGATTTGGTTGACGCTGATACCGGTGTTGATTTGCTATTGCCTGGATGCCTATTATCTGATGCTGGAAAATCGTTTTCGTGAAGGCTTCAACCGAGTAGCCACCAAGATAGCTGAGCAGACGTTTACCCGAGCTGACTTATTCAATTTGTCTCCGGCTGGCTGTAAACGCCAATTGTTGCTGAAAGCATTCACTTCGCCCGCAACATGGCCGGTATATCTGGGCTTGCTGGCTTTGTTGATGGTTGCTTATAAACTCGCTTTCTGCCATGCCTGATATGGCTACATCAGTTCAACTTGAAGATAACTTCCCCATACACGCTTATTTGTCCTATCGATGTAAAATCCAACGGGATAAAGATGCCAGGGACAGATTGAAAGTCCTGTGTTCAAAAAAAAATATTACCATGCGCTATGATGAGAGCGAGACCGAAGAAGGCGATAGCCTAATCGAATTCATGGAAGATTTGAGCTCTGCCCGTTGCGCGTTCTTGTTCCTGAGTCCAGAATATTTTCAGTCTGCCTACACGTTGTTTGAATTAATTAAAATTACCGAGCAGGCCGATCTTGATAAAAGTTTTATTATTCCGTTACGACTTTCGGAAGCCATGGTGACTTATCAATGGACTACCTCGAAAAACTATTTTGACGATAATGAAGCGGTTCGCCACGAACTAGCCCGTTTATTAAAAAAGAATAATTTCAACCAGGATAATCTCTGGCAGCGCATCGATGCGGCTTGGAATGCAATTATTTTTCCATCTCTCGATATTCTCAATGTTTCTTTGGAAAATGCTAATGCCGATGTGGTTCTCGATAACCTGATAGGCAAAACGCAGTCAGCCGTAAAAGATGCCATAGACAAATCCACAAAGGAATTTCAAGACGAACTTATAAATAAAATTACAGTAATCCTTAATCATAAACATATCAATGCGGATGATAAATTTAAGGAAGAATTGGAGTTAACTCCAACAAACGATGTTTGTCATATCGCCACTCAATTAGTAACAATAGAAGTAGGAAAAGCTATTTCTATTTTGACCCGCGTATTGAGAGAGAAAAAATTACTTCTTGAACCAGCACAATGGAAAATCTGTTTTTACGATGCAGAGAGGTTATGTGGTTGGTTGTTACTCAATAGCATCGATCATATTTGGTGGTTTCATAACGAAATTAAACTTAAGAAAACTGCTAAGGCCAGCATAAGTAGTAGCGTTGATTTGCAAGATAAAAAGTACATAGAGGTTGTGATTTCCCGTACTTTATTTAAAGCGGCCCGCTATTCTTTGTATGTTGATGGGCAACCTAAGCCAGCAGGCAATAAATATGATGTGATGTGTTTTGAGGGTTGCTCTGCCAAGGCTAAAAAAGAAGAGTTGCTGATCCGTCTCTATAAAGATTTATTTGGCATTTCACCCTCATCTAGCATTGATATTTTGAAAAAAATTATTAACAGAACGAATGCAATTTATGACGAAATAGAAAAGCCAGTCTATTATCTGGTGTCGAGTGATTATCTGGCAATGTGGGAATCAATGGCTGAAGAAGACATCGATTTAAAAAAACTGGCTGGATATTTACAGTTTATTTGTTGCGAAAGTTCAGCCAAACTTAATCAAGGGCAAGCAAGCAAAGAGGATCAGTCCTTATTATTAGATAAAGTCGCTCATCTACTCTCTTTGGAGCATTAGGAAACTACCATGTTCAAAACACCCAAACTCGAACTCGAAGACTTCCTTCCTAAACAGTTAAAAGTCAGCAACCCACGCCGAAAGCTTCATCATATTTTTAACGAGGCCGATTGTTACGCGCTCTGGGCGGCTTATTCAGCTGGGCGGCCATTATTGGTGCGAGGCAAGGCGGGTACTGGTAAAAGCCAGATGGCGCGGGCGATTGCCGAACAGCTCGGTTGGGCTTTTGTTAGTGAAGTCATACGCGGCAGTACCGAGCTTAGCGACTTGCACTGGCATTTTGATGCCATTGGCCGTCTGGATGAAGCCCAGGCGTTAGCCATGACGGGTGGCGCTACTGGAGATGATGCCAAAGACAAGCTCGATCCGGTCAACTTTTTAGCGCCTGGGGCATTTTGGTGGGCATTTAATTGGAAGTCTGCGCAAGATCAGTACCCAAAATGCACCACTCATTTACGGCCTGAGCCCGAAAAGCCTGATCCCAATAACCCAAAAGAAGAAAAGTGGAATCCCGAAACCGGAGGAGTGGTCTTGCTGCTGGATGAAATCGACAAGGCCGAACCGGATTTACCCAATGGCTTACTGGAAACATTGGGTCTGTATCAATTTACCGTGCCCTATCTCGATCACCCAAGCCACCGCGCAGAAAACATAAACCCCATCAAAGCCGATCCATCCCGGTTGCTGGTTATTATCACCACCAATGAAGAGCGCGAACTACCCAAGGCTTTCGTGCGTCGGTGTTTTGTCCATACCTTAAAAATGGAAGAATCCACCGAGCGGGTAGATCCTGATGACCCTGAAAATAAACTGGAAAAACGCCACGATTGGCTGATGGAACGTGGTCGCCTGCATTTTGGTAAGAAGATAGCCGAGCCGGTTTATCAACTCGCTGCGGAATTATTATGGAAAGATCGCTTTGTCAGTCCAAATAATCAATACCTACCCGGATTGGCGGAATATATTGATCTGTTGAATGCGGTGCAAAGTTTAACCCATGAGGAGCAATACCAACGTTTGAAAGATATTTCAAAATATGCATTAACCAAAGGCCAGGAATCTTAGCATGGCTTGGGGACGGCTGGCCTTGTTGCAGGCGGCAGATGATGAGCACACTTTAAGCAAGCTTGCCGAGGTATTTGGCTATACCCGCTTGCCAGAGGATAGCGTTGAAAAGAGGGGGCCAGGTGGAGAACAGTACAAAAAAAAGCCGATTGAAGAGTCCATTACTACCGCCACGCAGCGCCCACCCGCTCGTTTCCTGCGCATTAACAAACTGATCAATACTGAAACCGACCGTAACGACTACCTAAAGCCGGCTTATTTGTCCAATTCAGATATGCGCTTGTCAGCTTCAGAGGGCACTTATCGCTTTGCAGCACCATCACGGTTAATGCCCATAGCACGCTTATTGCCGTTGCTGTTTAATAGTTTGGCACAAGCCAGAACCGGCCATAGTCTGGATTATCGACAATTGTTAAGACAAATAGAGCAGGGTAAAGCCTTGCAGCGTTTACCCAGACGACAACACCGACGCTGGCCGCAACGTTTGCATATTATTGTCGATGCCAGTCCACGATTGGAACCGTACTGGGCTGATTTTGAATTTATTGTCCGGCAACTGCAAACCCTGTTGGGTAAAGAAGCCGTGCAGGCGCTACGTTTTGACGAGGACACACTGGGTGAACAGGCTTGCTATTGTTTACCCTGGCCAGCCGCAGACCGCGATCAATGGAGGCTTTGGCAAGTGCCGTCTTCGGATGTGGCCGTCTTGATTCTTGGCGACTTGGGGTTTGGTGACGACCGAGCCACTATCGCTTGGCGGCGTCAGTTGGCCGGTTTACAACCACATTCCAGTCCGATATTAACCCTCAGTCCGGCCTCCGGCACAACAGAAGACAAACTGTTTTGCCAACAATTTAAGCCTAACGCACTCAACGACCATTACCCCCTTTCGCGTCATCCTGTTCGCAACGGTTTTTCTTTCGAGCCATTATCCACATCGCTAGCAATAGAAGATACCCTCATCTGGTTATCCCCGTTACCCTTAATCGACGCCGGATTATTGCGCCAATTACGTGTGAAAATGCAATGGGGCAATAGCGCCTTGGAAGCGGTGATCTGGAATCATCCCAATATGCGTGATATTGGTTTGGGTATTTGCGTACAGCCGGAGGTCGCAGAGAAGTATCAGCAACGTTTTCAACAACATTATGCCGGTAGTGACGAGGCCACGCATTTTTGGGACATTGTCGAAATCCATCATAAGAGGGCTTACGCAGGCTTGCGGCAATTGGAGAAATTCAAGCTGAGTTTATTTGAACAAAAGGCAGAGCCGGAGATGCGCGAGTATTTTGAACGCCTTTGCGCCACCGGTCTCAAGAGCGGCAGCGACCCGGCACAACAACGCGCCTTACGTATGCAATGCCGTACGGTGTTGGCTTCAATGCCCCAAAACATCTGGAACAGCGACTTAAAAGACCTGGCGTACTCTATTTTTGCTACCGCTCATGAAGAGGAGATAAGAGCCGGTCAATGGCCGAAACAACTCCCCGACGGATTTAATCCAGATCGTTTGCGATGGGTGGGCGACCCAGCGACTGCCAGCAAAACGCAAGAGTGGCAAATTGTTCAGATAGGTGATCAAGGCCAGATTAAATGTGAGACGTGTAGTTTGAAAAATGCTCGGGTGGTGTCTATATTCAAGACCGAAGTCTCCAAAGAATTTCCCCCCCCGGTTAATCTTATCGGATGCCAAGGGTCAGGTGACGCATACCTTACAAAATAGCATGGCGGTGACCTTATCGGAAAACGAGAAAGCGCTATTTGAAGCGAGGGGATTAAAACTGGAGCTGGAAGCCATTCTTAAACCAAACTGGGCCAGTCGTATCTGGTGGAATGAAAAGGGCTTATGCAGTAGCATTCCTTGGTTGAATCAAGAACTGGATAGCTTTTGGCAATCCTCTTCAACCGAAGCCAATGGCAATTGGCTTTGGCCAATACCCTTTGGAGAAGATACTTTCGGTCCTTATGTAGACCTCAGCGTTAACAAGGTAACACAACGCTTTCGTTGGTTGGAACCGGGCACGTTTTGGATGGGGAGTCCGGAAAATGAACCTGAACGCGGAGGGGGTGGAAGTGAAGCAGGCAAAGGCTCTGAAACCCGGCATCAGGTCACACTTACCCAAGGCTTTTGGTTGGCGGATACCACAGTCACTCAAGCATTCTGGCAAGCGGTGATGGGCGATAATCCCAGTCAGTTTAAAGACAATGCGGAGAATCCTGTGGAGCAAGTCAGTTGGCATGACGCCCAATTGTTTATTGGCCGGTTGAACGGGTTGATTCATGGCCTTTCGGCCATGCTGCCCAGTGAAGCCCAATGGGAATATGCCTGCCGGGCCGGAACCGATACCCCTTTTTCCTTTGGTGCCAACATTACCCCGGAACAGGTCAATTACGATGGTAATTATCCTTACGCGGGTGGCGGGAAGGGGTTGTATAGAGAGCAGACTGTCCCGGTCAAATCCTTGCCGGTTAATCCCTGGGGCTTTTTTGAGATGCACGGTAATCTCTATGAATGGTGTGCCGATCATTGGCAACAGCACATCACAGCCGAGCCGGTGGCTGACCCGTTGATAACAGAGGCTGATAGAGTCGCCGCCCGCGTGGTTCGCGGCGGTTCCTGGGACATCATCGGCGGGAACGTGCGTTCCGCTGACCGCGCCGGGTTCACGCCGGGCTACCGCTTCGACAACCTGGGTTTCCGTCTCGCCCTGGGTCATGCTGAGCTAAGGCCAGGCCAAGGCAGTGGAATCACAGGACAAGAAATAGCTACTGGCGAAGGCACGGGCAGACGCGTCGCGGAGCAGCGGCAGACCGGGTCTTCGCCAGTAGCGGACGGTGACCTGGCACCGAATGGGGGTCAATCGCGTTAAAAAATGGTTCGGCAAAGGGGATAAGAAGAAAAAATGAAGCACACGTTTTTTAAAGTACCGGTGTCAGATCCGGTTAATGCGGAGACAGAACTGAATACGTTTATGAGCCAACATCGTATTGCCCACATAGACCGGTATTTTGTCGCTGACGGAGCCAACAGCTTTTGGTCAATCTGTCTGGTCTGGTTGGAGGGTGATGGCGCTTTAACCGACAGCTTACCCAAACGTAAGAATAAAATCGATTATAAAGACGTGTTAAACGAAGCCGATTTCGCTCTTTATGCCCGGTTACGCGATTTACGCAAAACCATTGCTGAGCAAGAGGCGACCCCTGTTTACAATATTTTTACCAATGAGCAATTGGCTTCCATAGTCCAGCAACGGATAGTCACCAAAAATGCTTTGCTTGCCGTGGAAGGGATTGGACAGACCCGGGTTGATAAATACGGCAGCATTTTTATGGACACTCTAAAATCGGGCTTTCAGCCGTCAAACCCAAATGAAGCGAATACGGATCACACTTGAGGCTATCGCCGAACATAAAAACCTGGTTCTGGCTTTTCATAAAGCTGCTAAAGGCAAGCGTTTTCGACAAGATGTGCAAGTGTTTTTGCAAAATTTTGATACTAACCTTAATCAGCTTGGCGAAGATATACGCCAAGCCAAACTGCCTTATGGCAAATACCGCGTTTTTCAGATTTTTGACCCCAAGAAACGCCTGATTCATGCCGCTTGTTTTGCAGACCGGATTTTCCACCACGCTTTAATGAACTTGGCCGGAGAGGTCTTAGAAAAAGCCATGATGCCTTCCAGTTATGCCTGCCGCCCCAATATGGGCGTACATAAAGCGGTTCAAAGAGTACAACAGCATCTTCGCCACTATCGCTATTACGGCAATATTGATATAGCAGGTTACTTTGCCTCCATTAACCATTTACGCTTATTACAGATTCTGGCACAACGATTTAAAGGCGAAGAATTGATTATGCAACTGGACAGGATAATTAAAAGCCATCAATCATCGCCCCAATGCGGGTTGCCGATCGGCTCGTTGACCTCGCAATATTTTGCCAATTATTATCTGGATGGCTTGGATCGTTTTTTGGCCGGGTTGTCCACAGTGCGGGCACAGGTGCGTTACATGGATGACATTATCTGGTGGTGTGACGGCAAACAAGAGGTGCATGCCACTTTAAAAGCGGTCATGCATTGGCTGCAAACTGAACGGGCTTTACAAGTCAAGCCGACGGTGCAAATTCAAGCCAGCAAGCAAGGCGTCACCTATTGCGGGTTTCGTATTTTGCCGGGTGTGATAAGGCTGAGCAGGCGACGGAAACGCCGATATCAGCAACGACGGCAGTTTTGGGAACAGCGTTATCTGCAACAGCAGATTTCTTCCCGCCAACTGCAAACAGCTTATGCAGCCGTCCACGCCATTACCGCCGGGACTGACAGCCTGGCTTGGCGGCGGAAAAATTTGCTGCGTCATCCGCCGTTGGTAGTATGATAAACACGGGTGATAGATCAAAAAGAGACGCCGCCCGCGTGGTTCGCGGCGGTTCCTGGAACAACAACGGCAGGAACGTGCGTTCCGCTAACCGCAACAGGAACACGCCGGACAACCGCAACAACAACCTGGGTTTCCGTCTCGCCCTAGCTCAGCAAGCCATGCTTGGCTTGAATGACCCGATCATCATCCCGTCTTGCCATAATGCAAGCAAACAACAAGACCGCCGGTACGTTAGTAATGAGTGCGGATGCTTCATAAACGCCTGCCGGACGGTCGCCTTGTTTCAGGGTGACCTACAAAACCTGACGCTATTTTTTTGCTAGATGAAACAGCCCAACTTCCTGTCCCCCCCCCCGTTTTTCCTTATCCCTGGGCTTCTGAATGGGGCGAAGACCGCTACGGCCTCTGGCAATCCTTCACTTATCAGGGCATCTGCCACGCTTTTCGCTGGATATTGCCTGGCCATTTTATGATGGGCTCACCGGAAGGCGAAAAGGGGCGTTATGATGACGAAGACTTACATTCAGTTACCCTTAGCCAGGGTTTTTGGCTGGCGGAAACGACGGTGACCCAAGCCCTCTGGCAAGCCGTCAAGTCTGAAAACCCAAGCTATTTTAAAGGGGATAATAGGCCAGTGGAAACAGTCAGTTGGGAGGATGTCCAGGCTTTCATCGAACGGTTAAACCAGATGCATCCCGAATTACAGACCCGATTGCCGTGGGAAGCGGAATGGGAATATGCCTGCCGTGCCGAAAGCCAAACTCCCTTTAATTTTGACGGTGAATTGACACTGGCCAAGGTCAATTACCGGGGCACATGGGAGGATAAGTCGGATAAATGGGGCGAGGGCGCTAAAAAGGAAACTGCCGAAGTCAAATCTTATCCTTGCAATGATTGGGGCTTGTATGAAATGCACGGTAACGTCTGGGAATGGTGTGAGGATATCAGGCAGGAAAATTTAGGCAAAGAGGCCGTTTGCGACCCGTGGCTATGGCAACAGCCGTTAGATTCGGGAGCCGCCCGCGTGGTTCGCGGCGGTTCCTGGGGCAGCGGCGGCGGGGGCGTGCGTTCCGCTTTCCGCGGCAGGGACGCGCCGGGCGACCGCAACCGCAACCTGGGTTTCCGTCTCGCCCTAGGTCATTCGGGTTCAGGTCAGGAGGGCGGAGCCAAGGGTTAGCCGGAGCGAACCACGGGCAGACGCGTTGCGGAGCAGCGGCAGACCGGGGTCCGCTGCGGCTAACATGATTACAGGGTGGTGTAATTGCAAAGCCTTATCCGCTGACCGCTATTGAATGCAACCAAGTTAACCATTTTAATTTAACCAAGGTCTCTTAAGTCGTTAAACAAAAATAACTTGAACACTTTGTCAAAAAATCCCGCATATCCAAAGCATTGACGCAGTAATTTTGCTCAACTTATTCCTTGCTTGCCTCCTAATGGTCGTTTGCAGCGCGTCACGACTGTCCGGTTTAGGGAAGCGTAAAATCATAGCCAACAGGCAGCTATG
>JBBQCU010000033.1:0-13546 GCA_038319065.1 Methylococcales bacterium | reverse complement strand
CTACGGGGGATCACACCATAACAGTCGAAGCCTCATCGACTGATGATTCCAGTGCGCGCGCAACCGTCCAATTCGAAGTAATGATAAAACCCGGTATAAAGGAAAAGTTCGAAGACTTTCCTAAAGGTTGCCGTAAGCGCCTCTTTGATACCTGGCCGCCAACTGGCACGGCACCAGCCTTTGTTTCGAGTGGATCGTTAATCGATGAGGCTTCGACTGATTGGTGGAAGTGTACCGAGGCTTCCAATAATAAAGTCATTGATGGCGTAACGATCACACCCGTTCCCTACGCGAAATATTTAGGGCAAATTTTGCCGCAGCCCCCGGCAACACCGCCCGCGCCCATTTGTTACGCCGCCGAAACTCGCGTTCCAGGACATATTTTTTTACCGTGCTTTACCGACAAGGATGGTTATGAGGTTTGTCCCGAATACGATTACAACAATGATGAACACAACGCCTGCGATCAGTTTGCTGCAAACCCTCAATGTGCCTATATTGGCGAAACCTGTGCGGAAGACGGAGTCAATCCCTTATCTGGGACTTGTATGGATTTTATTGTCACTTATGATTGTGGGGCAAATTACCCGGCAAAGTGCGGACAAGTAAAAGACGGGGAAAAAACCATCTGCGATAGCCCTATTCGCTGCATGGGAGGGGAATGTATCGATCAAGAGATTGAGTCGAACAAAGACTTTATAAGAGCGGCAACCGGACTGCAAGTGCTTAATCAGGCGCAACAAAGTAACGGCTGCGATCCGTCCTCGGGTGATTGCGCATTGTTTGCCGGTGAGCCCATGGAATGTCAAATGGCAGATGTGGGTATTTTAGGTGAAGTAGATTGTTGCAATATGCCGATTCAGGGGAGTTGGATTGATTACCTGAAATTCGCGGCAAATAGTTGGGAGTTGGCCGATTCATCCGTCCAATTGTACGCAATTATTGAAACCGGGACTGCTAAGGGTGCATGGGGTTTGGTGGCTGAGGGAGTAGGATTTACGGATTCGTATCCTTTAATGTCAGAAGCATGGACCGCCATTACGGAGCCTTTTACCTCTGCGTATGATTCTGTAGCATCGATGCTTGGCGAGCAAATAGGCACAGATTTAGGTCTGGAGGCTATTAAGCAACAAGCCATGCAATGGGTGTCAGAGTGGGTCGTAGAAAAATTTGGGGCGGCGGCTGGAGAAGCTTTGTTTTCATATGCGGCAGCACCGGTAACTGAGGCGGCAACCGGCGCTGTAGTAGAGACAGGAACGGTAACGGGAATGAGCTCGATGCTGGCTTCGATTGTCAATGTGGTTGGTATTATTTATGCGCTTTATCAAATCGCAAAATTGGTTGTATCACTTGTATTTGCCTGTACTGAAGAAGAAGTTAAATTAAACATGCTAAAGTCACAAAAGCTTTGCACCGCACCAACAAAAATTGGCACGTATTGCTCATCGACTCTATTAGGCTCTTGCATCGCCCGAAAAGAAGCATTCTGTTGTTTTAGTAGTCCGTTTTCCAGGATATTTCAAGAACAAGCCAGGCCTCAACTGGGTAAGACCTTCGGTGATCCTAAAAGTCCAACCTGCGAAGGGCTTCCGATCAGCAAGATAGCGAAATTGGATTTTAACAAAATGGATTTCAGCGAATGGATCGATATGTTGAAAATATCCAATCAATTGCCGGGCGATAGCGTGATTGCTGATGATATGTACGATAAAGCTAATATCACCACAGGGAAATTACCTAATGCAGGTGTTACTAATGCCGGGGATCGTCTAAAAACACAAACTGATGGAACCAATATTGATGCGATAAGGCAACATATAACCGACAATCTTTGAGATTGACTAACTATTGGTCAATTTGATTCAACCGCTTTATTCCCAAAGCTTACAGAACTCATTTATCTGTTTTTCAACAAAGTTATGCACACAAGCTGTGGATAACTTTGTTGCAATATCCGCCATTTTTAATGAATTATTTTAAAAGGCGCGTGATTTGAGCGCCTTTCGATAAGGTAGACTTGAAAAAAATAGTGCTTAATAGTCACTTTATAATATAGGGGGCTTTATGTACCGTATCTTCAAAACCAAAATTCATGACGCACCTCCTCTCACAAGCACCGGGCAAGACGGGCGATGTTTTATAAAAATGTCTATAAAAAAAACAACAACGCTTTATTCAATCAATCAGCTTATTGTTTCTGTTCTCTTTGGTTTGTTGTTGTTTTTTCAAGCGACAAGCAGTTGGGCCATGGGTGTAACAGGCAAATATGGATATGTTGAAGTAAGATACGAATGCTATGATCCCTCTGATTATCAAGCTCAACTTTTTGTCGATGGTGTGTATAAAGCCACTTTTGGATGGCAAGGAGCGCCAAGTTATACCACTTATAAATATTATCCGAATGACATCAGTACTCACTGGTACGACGTCCAGTGCAAGAACTATGACACAGACCCGACCTGGAGGGGGCCGGAGGGATCGGTTGCTGCCCTTGCCCCCACTTCAATTACACTTTCAGCCACTCAAGGCACTCAAGCCAATCAAATATCGCTGAGCTGGACTGCTAGTACTGGCGCAACAACCTATGAGATATACCGGTCTACAACGTCAGGTAATGTCGGTAACTTAGTGGCTTCAGGTCTAGTTACTTCTCACACTGATGTATCAATCAGTAACGGCTATTATTATTACAGTGTTATTCCAAAAGCTCATAATGTCTATGGCAGCTGGAGCAACCAATCTACAGGCTGGAGAAAAATTCCGGCTCCTGCGTCCTTTTCCGCAACGCAGGGGACTATTGTAAATAGCGTTGATCTGTCATGGGCATCCGTAACGGAAGCATCCGGTTATAATATATATCGTTCAGCTACTTCC
The DNA here is from genome assembly GCA_038319065.1 of Methylococcales bacterium. Taxonomy (GTDB): domain Bacteria; phylum Pseudomonadota; class Gammaproteobacteria; order Methylococcales; family Methylomonadaceae; genus Methylobacter_C. The sequence continues at coordinate 10,672 of JBBQCU010000033.1, read as the reverse complement.
GGTTCTTTAGGTTCGCTTTTAGATCAAACATCGTCTACAAGTTATACAGATACCACATCAGGTTACAGCTCTGCCTACTATTACACTGTTAAGCCTACCTACGGCAGTATCATTGGAGATTCGAGTGCTCAGAAGGCGGGATGGGGTATAGTTCCTCTTCCCGATCAAACCACAGGCGTTGCCGCCACGAAGGGTGGGCTCTATGGTAAAGTCAAAATTAGCTGGAATAGTGCAAACAATGCGACATCCTATACACTCTATCGATCAACCAGTTCAGGTAGCTTAGGTTCACAACTTGCGGCAAATATAAAAGGGACAAGCTATGACGATACGACGGTATCCGGGACAACGGTTTATTACTATACCGTGGTATCGGTCAATTCGACCGGAGCGGGACCCAACTCCGCACAAGTAAACGGATGGGGAAAAGTACCCGCGACCCCCTCAACTCTCACCGCTACTCAAGGCTCTGTAATCGGCAAAGTAACTTTAAACTGGACTGCAGATCCTGATGCCACGAGCTATGAGATATACCGTTCCGCAACATCGGGTGGAACCGCCACGTTAATAGCAACGGTAGCTACAGCCACTTATGACGACCCCAGTATGACCCAAAGTACGCCCTACTATTACACAGTTAAGGTTAACGTAGACTCAGTGGTTGGATCTCCAAGTAATGAAGCCATTGGCTGGCGTAAATTGCCGGTGATTTCTGATTTGTCTGCAACTCAAGGCACATTGACGGGTAAAGTTCAGCTTTCATTGACTGCAGACAGCGAGGCGACAGGCTATGAGATATACCGTTCCGCAACACCGGGTGGAACCGCCACTAAAATAGCAACGGTAGCTATAGCCACTTACGACGACTCCAGTATGACCCAAAGTACGCCCTACTATTACACGGTTAATGTTAAGGTAGGCTCAGTGGTTGGATCTCCAGGTAATGAAGCCATTGGCTGGCGTAAATTGCCGGTGATTTCTGATTTGTCTGCAACTCAAGGCACGTTGAAGGGTAAAGTTCAGCTTTCTTGGGCTGCAGACAGTGAGGCGACAGGCTATGAGATATACCGTTCCGCAACATCGGGTGGAACCGCCACGAAAATAGCAACGGTAGCTACAGCCACTTATGACGACCTCAGTATGACCCAAAGTACGCCCTACTATTACACAGTTAAGGTTAAGGTAGACTCAGTGGTTGGATCTCCAGGTAATGAAGCCATTGGCTGGCGTAAATTGCCGGTGATTTCTGATTTGTCTGCAACTCAAGGCACATTGAAGGGTAAGGTTCAGCTTTCATGGACGGGAACTACCGAGGCTGTCAGTTATGAAATCTGGCGCTCAATCACCTCCGGGAGCGGTTACGCCTTGATTGGCTCATCAACCACGGCCACTTATGAAGATTCAACCGCGATTGACCTTACGACGCATTATTACATAGTGAAAGAGAAAATAAGCGAGATAACGGTCAATCCGAGTAATGAGGCTACAGGCTGGTCATGGCGGCCAAAAGCAATAACCACCCTGAAGGCAACAAATGGGGAATTGGTCAAAAAAATTCGGCTCACTTGGGCTTTGGATATAGATGCAACCCACTATGAGATCTGGAGGGCAGATACACCCACAGAGACGGCTAGTTTAATCGATACACAGCCAGCAACCTCATCTTCCTTCGAAGACGTCACCGCTGTGCCTGACAAGAACTATTACTATACGGTGAAGGTTAAATACAATGCGCTAGTTGGGCCACCGAGCAACGTGGCGTTGGGAATGGCTAAACCGATTCCACCGGCTCCACAAGTTAACTTCAAGGGTGGTTTTCTTTTTGCCCCTGGAAAATACTACGTTCCGTTGGGGCAAAATGTAACCAGCCTAATTCCTACATCACCCGACTCGTCCGGAGAAACAATTAAAATTACATTTACTCAAAACGGTGAGGTGTATGAAAAAACAAAGGCTTTTCTGAACGGTAATTACCCGATATCGGCGCCTAACCTGGGGTTACTTGAGGAAAGGCCGATTACGGTCAGAGTAGCCTGGAAAAATTTTCCTGATGTTTATACAGAGAAAACTATCACGGCAGTTGGTGGCATAAAAAATAATGTTAAATTGAGAGCCGATGCCCCAACAAATACGTCCGATACAGAAAAGTTGGTTGTTAACTTGCAGTTGGGTGCATATACCAAAGAGGGTCTTGTCTATAACGCATTAACCATGGGGCAATGGAAAACTCGTATTATTGCGCAGACCAATAACAACTCCATTTATACACCGGTTACGGACTGGATTGATATGGTGGATGGCAAGGCGTCATTTAGCATCAATCCTGCGGGTAATCAATTTATGAAATTGATGGCAGTTTCAACGTTGATTACTTCAATTAGTGACTTAAACCAGAAACTGGAATCCAATGCGAAATATGTTCAGATCGTGAAAGGCACGCCGATTGAGGGAACCATTACCTCAAAACTATTTGAGGCCCCGGCGCCAAAAATGTTTACCTTGAACCTTGATTTGACCAAGGACAATCGTATTGCCTTAAAATCACCGTTATGGGAGGAAAGCACCGATAACGGCGCCACCTGGACACCTATTCCGGACAGTAACACCGTGCGAAAAAATATTGTCATGCCCGAACCGGAAAGAAAAAAGATCAGGGTAAAAATGATCAATAAAAACACTCTGATCGAAAGTTATACGGCTCCGGTTGAATTATTCACTTATGCGAAACTGGTTGCAACTATAACGGGGCCCGTCAATGGCGCCCCAAGTGGTAATATTATTTTGTCAGCCGATATCTATAAAGATAGCTTCAAGATTAGCAATCCCGTAGTCGAGTGGACAATTCCCTACGTTTCAGGGAAACAATTCTTTGCCGCTCCCACTGTTACCATTAATGAAGCTCAAGAAGGACGTTTGACGGTATCTATGCGGGCAAGATCGCCGGATACGCGTGCAGATGATACCAATGCCTGGGCTTACGCCAAATATACTGTGTCCTTTAAGAATCCACTTCCCCCAGTGCTAACAGTAACAGGGCCTCGTGTAATCGAAACCGGAAAAATCAATCGTTATACCGGAACTGCCAGACCTTCCTGGGGCGGTTTAGAAAGTGCTCTTACTATTATTTCAGAATGGGAACTGCCTGACGGAACCATTGTTCCTGGGAAAATCCTAGACTGGAATCCAACGCCAGTCTCCGTTTCAAGTTTAAATCCATTGATTTACCGGGCTTGGGTTGACGGCTTTAAACAGTCAACAATCAGTGAAAAACCCGTAACCTATCAGCCATGGACCTACATCTGGCCGGAATTTACAATAGCCATGAAACAGCTTTCCGTGGAATCGCCATCGGATGTGAGTTTGATAGTTAATCACAAAGTCCCTGAAATGGATCGTCATTTTGAGGGCTTGAAATATACCTGGACTTTTCCGGCAAATGTTACTGGCCGACAAAACGACGCATTTCCTAATCGTGCGTCGGCACACATTTTGTATCAAGGGCAACATGATATAAAAGTTACCATCAGCGATGATCGCGGACATGAAACGGTGCTGACTCAAACGGTAACGACAACCGAGGCGTTGCCATTTAGTATTTCAATGAAGGTCTCGAAATCCAATGTCTTTGATCGTGCGCCTATGACGATTACGGTGCGCCCCTCATTATCGGGCGGACATCCCCTGGATTCTGTTAATAAACAGACATGGAAAGTTGATAACGCAGTCATCGACAGTTACCTTAATCGTGACTTTCTTTTTACAGAGATACCCTCTCCAGGTGAGCACGTTGTTTCATACACAATGCTCAGTAAAATGGGCAAAGAAGTCATTGTCACAAAAACGTTAACGCTAATAAATAACCAACTACCCACTTGTGATTTAATCGTTACCAATAGCAGTTATTCAGCCTATGTCGATGCCAAATGCAAAGATGCCGACGGTAAGGTCATCGCTTATGCCTGGAAGGTTGACGGCAGAGTGCTCAGTTCGACTTCCTACCGGATCAGCTTTAATAAAGAAAGTACCCAGCAATCCGCTTCGGTCAGTATAACCGCGACTGACGACGCCGGTGATCTTTCCGTTCCCGTGACGATTACTGTGAATTATTAAGGAAAAATTCTTCAACAACCCATCAGTCAAAAAACGAATTACCCGGATTTAAAAAAGGGTAATTCGTCCATCAACCAAGATTTTTGCCTCCAGGCGATGCCTTCAGAGCGATTTTTCTGCAATAAAAATCAAAAGAGGCCGAAAAAACGCGTCTTTCGACCCGATGCAATTGTTCCTGACCGTTTAAAATAATGGTCATGAAAAAAATAATCTCTATAGCAATCTTACTGCTGGTTTCTAACGCTGCTCATTCAACACGGAGTCTGCAAAACAGTTTCTGGGGGAGCGCGGCGAATTATGCCGGCATTAATGTCGCCACGTTATACAGTATTGCTGTCCAGGAAAGCGGTATGCGCTGGAGTGACGGCACCTTTCGACCTTGGCCGTGGACACTCTACGTCAATGTCGGGAAAAACGGTGTTAAAGCCGGCGCCCGGCGCTATCCGAGCAAGCAAGCCGCAGAACAAGCGCTACTGAATTTAATTCGTCAGGGCATCAGAAATGTCGATGTAGGACTTATGCAAGTGAACCTGTATTGGCACGGCGACAAAGTAGCCAACGACTTATCGTTGCTCGACCCCCGTACCAATATCACGGTAGCAGCCCGCTATCTCAAAGAACTTAAAGCCCAACATAACATCAGCCAGACAGTGGGCCGATACCACTCAAAAACAGAAAAAAAGGGCAGACCCTATGCCAATCACGTTAAAAAATACGAGAAAATCATTAATGAAAGACTTAAATAAGTTAATTGTCGTACTGCTCGTGGGTATGGTGATGTCGGGATGTTCATCAACACCATCAAGCAATGAAAACTGCGAATGGATGAGAATAACGGCGTGGTTGCCGCCCGTGGTTGTCGATCTGGATTACAAGGATATAAGGGGATCGAGAAACCAGGTGATTGTTCAGGGAGGATACCAGCACGCATTGGCAATTTCTGGACAGGGAAGTGTATTGGAACAAGCACTGACACCACCACTTCGGTTCGCTAATAAGGATATTGTTGGATTCGAAACCGTCTTTTTTGAATTTGACCATGCCTCACTGACTGCATCCGAACTGGACAAGCTTAATAGTTTCGTGAATCGAATTGATGCTACGCGGTTGCTGCATGTCCAGGTAGAAGGCCATACCGATTCGATAGGCTCTCCACGACACAACCAGGCGTTATCAATCCGCCGCGCCCAAACCGTTCGCAATTACCTTGTCCAAAACGGAATCCAGGTGTCAAAGATTTCAATTGAAGGCTTTGGCAAAGATTTGCCGTTAGAACCCAATAACACCGAGGCGAATCGAGCTAAAAATCGTCGCGCGGTCATCACTCCACTGACAGGCTACTAATATGAGAGACATCCCTAATTATATTGATGATCCCCAACAAATCCTGTTTTGGGAATTCGACGAATTCATGCTACTTGCCATCGCTTTTGGTGTTGGCCTTATGGTCAATTATCTTGGCGTCTTGCTGGTGTCCGGGCTGGTTGGCATCAAATTCTACCGCAAGATCAAAGACCGGCAGGCCAATGGCTTTCTGATGCACGCACTCTATTGGTATGGCGGTGTTGGCTCATCGGAATCAGCGCCGACATCGAAACCACTGTCATTTATTCGTCGATTTTTTTAAACAAGGTACTTCTAAATGGATTACAAAAATTTTGCCTCGACCTGGCTCAGTTTGCAGGCATCGAATCGCTTCCTGAAATTTGTGTGTGTTTTTTTAATGACACTGAATTTACTCACACTGATCGGCTGGTTGAAAAAAGATACCTCGGTCATCTTAATTCCGCCCAGTTTATCGGAAAAATCGGAAGTATCGAAAAATAAGGCGTCAGAAGGCTACAAAAAAGCGTGGGGAATGTATACCGCCACGCTCATCGGTAACGTGACGCCGGAAAATGCAGATTTCGTTCTGGACTCGTTTAGCGGCATGGTAACCGGAGAAATACGAACGTTGCTCACCGAACAAATTGCTATGGAACTGGAAACGCTGAAACAGGAAAAAGTGTCGTCGACGTTTGAAATCGTCCGGGTAACCTACGAACCCGAGCCGGACAAGGTTTTTGTTACGGGGCGTAACCGAATGACCGGCGCTGGGGGTAAGTCAACACCAACGGAGCAAACCTTCGAGTTCCAGATCGATGTCAAGCAATATTCGCCGATCATTACCCAAATGGCCTCGTATCCGGGCATGCCTAAACTGACCAGCGTGCTGGCAAAAGAAGCAGCCAAAGAGAAAGCGGCAGAAGAACGTCAAAAACAGATTAAAAAATAGGAGCGACACACATGCGAGTAACAAAATTATTGATTTTAATAGCCTGGGCATCAACAGCTTTGGCTAATGAGTTGCCACCAGAACTACCTTTTGAAGCGTTGGATGGATCGTCTCTAACCCCGTTTCAGGAAGAAGTGCCCAAAGATTCCTGGGTTAACAATAATAATCAAGCTCCCAATAGCCAACAAAATAACGTAAATGGGCAGATAGTGAATGAAACGCCACTACAGCCCGATCAAAGTCAACAGACCGAAGCGGTGGAACAAGTGGCGCCCGTGGAAACTGTTCAAGCACCCAAACCTAAGCCAAAACCCAAGAAAAGGCCCAAAATTATTGATAAGCCTTATGAAACAACAAAAGCCCCCGCAAAAAACTTCGCAGCCGATAGCAGTCTGCAGTCAGGGATCACCATCAAGCCCAAAGCCGGACAAACTGAACGTATTGTTATTGCCAAGGGCATGTTAAACCGGATTGTAACGCCGTATGCCGAACCCAAGGTACTCACTGTAGATAACGTAGAAACCAAGATCGATGGATCCGTTGTTTATATCGCGACCGATTCGGATACGCCGGTCAGCCTGTTCGTTTCCGATTCTGAAGGCGGTGGCGCTACCTCGCTGCAGTTGTTGCCAGAAGCTATATCAGCCCCAGTGGAAATCCGGATTGAACAAGATCGCATAAAATCAGCAGGGAAAGAGTTGGCCTCATCGAACACGGATGCGTTCCCTCATCAAGACTTGCCGTATGTATCGGAAATTAAATCCATTATGCAAAGCATGGGCAAACAACAGATCCCACAGGGATTTACAATGGAAGAGGTAACCAGCGAGATCCGATCCGCCTCGATTTGTCATAGCGGCAGTTTAAATTTTACCGCAGGACAACTGCTTTCCAGTCACGATTCCAAAATCTTGGTCATGATTGCGCAAAATAACGGCAACAGAGTCAGTTTTTTTGAAGAGGCTTTTTGTGCAGGTGAAAGCGTAATGGCCGTTGCAGCATGGCCGAAAGTTCAATTGAATCCGGGCGAAAAAACTGAAGTGTACATTCTAATGCGCTTGCAGGAAGGAAAAAGCGGCGAAGAATTCAGACCCGGCTTGCTTGGAATGGGAGATTAATATGATCGATCTCGAAAAGAAAACGCCAAAAGAGAAGTTAATTGATTGGTACAGCACGCTGGATCCCTCCAAGCGCAAACAAATTACCCTCATTGGTGGTGGTGCAGCCTTGTTCATTCTGGCGGGTATCCTGATCGTCGCTACGTCAGACGACAACTCAAAGAGTTTTATTAAAAAACCAAGGAAGGATGAGTACACCCTGTTCAACGGCAAGAGCCCGCGTGATGTATCGATCGACGCGATGGCAGGAAAAATAAAAAAACTGACCGAGGATTTTTCGGATATTCGCTCGACGTTTCAGCGTCAGGATCAAAAAATCCGCGAAGCTTCTGATTCGATCAAGCTTCAATCGGAGGAACTCAATAAAAAAACTGAAAAATTGGCTCAGCAAACGACTGAGCTATACCAAAAGCTGGAAGTAGCGCAGGAGACACTAAAAAATCAGATCCCACTGCCAGAAATCCCCTTGGACAACAAGCCGGGTGGAAGAAAGAATGCAAGGGATAAATACCAACGCGGACAACCTGAGTTATTGGGTCAGCAAGCACCAACGATGGCAGAAAACGAGGTGGCGCCTGCCGATGTGGGGCCTAAAATTCGTGTGGTAACCGGATCGGGTGAGGACGGCAAAAAGAATGGCGGCAACAAAACGGACGACAACAAAAAAAGCGGCAAAAAAATAACTGAATACGTCAACATCAAAAAGCCGGCCAGTAACGGTATTCCTGACATGTTCTTACCTGCAGGCAGTATTTTGAGTGGCACACTCGTGACCGGACTGGATGCGCCCACATCAAACCAATCCAAACAGGATCCGTTCCCCGCCTTGTTGCGCATAAAACACGAGGCCATTTTGCCGAACCGCTATCGTATGGACATTCGAGAATGCTTCTTGATAGCAAGCGGCTATGGTGATTTAAGCTCCGAGCGTGCGTATATGAGAGCAGAACGCATCTCCTGCGTAAAGAAAGATGGTGGAATTATCGAAACCTCAATGGACGCCTACTCGGTGGGTGAAGATGGCAAAGCCGGTATTCGGGGTCGAGTGGTCAGTAAAAACGGGCAACTGATTGCCATGACCCTGTTATCCGGATTTGTATCTGGCATAGCGACAGCGTTTAAGCCGCAGACTGTGCAAACATTTCAAACGGGAAATAACCCGAGCAATGAAGTACAGTTCCAATATCCATCGCCTGAAATGATAGCGGGACAAGCTGTGATGGGAGGTGTTAGCAGTTCCGCCGAGCAAATTGCAAATTACTACCTGGAAATGGCAAAAAATATATTCCCCATCATTGAAATCGATGCCGGGCGAAAAGTTGATTTCGTGATGATCCGTGGTATGTCACTCAATCCTAAATCAAAATCAGGCCCAGGCACTAATTTACAGGGAGGGGGGCGAAATCTTAGTAATGTCTACAGCGGAAACCAGGACATGATGCAGGGAACCCACCAGACGGGAAGGCCGCATGGACGGAGGGGGGGCAGGGGGGGCAGCAGGGCAGAAATAGTTATAGTTATAACCGTTAAATTCAAGACGTTTATTTGGAGAATGATGTGATTAAAAAAATTGGTATTTTATTACTGTTACTTGGCACGATCGGTCAAACGCAGGCTGGCGAATCCGAGAAATCGACAAAACCAAGAACTGATGGGGAAATGACTGCTGAAGTAAAAGATGTTATGCGCAGTGTCGACGAGGTAAAAAGGTTGCCTATGCTGGGTCTGTCGATGATCAAGGCGGGGGACAAGAATTTCCTGATATCCGATAACGGGCATTTTGTCGTGGCGGGGAACTTCAAGCTGATTGACATGTGGCAAGGTAAAGTAATTGGCTCGGTGAGTGATACCAAAGGGATCGACAAGGTGGATTTGCGAAAAATCGGCTTAAGTCCCGAGGAACTTTCGCTGTTTTCAATTGGTACGGGCAAAAAGGAAGTGGTTATTTTTGTCGATCCGCAATGCACTTACTGCCACGATTTAATCGCGCAGCTTGAGCCGCTGGGCAAAGATTACGTGTTCAGGCTGGTTTTAATACCGGTCATGGGCAAAGAGTCAGCGGAAATCAGTAAAAAACTGATCTGCAACAAAGACAAAGAACAGTCTTTACAAGCGTTGATTGCAAAAGACTATGCAAAGCTACCGGCACTGGTTCGTCAAGAAGGGTCTTGTGACCTGAAACCTTTGCAAAAGGCGGTGGTGGCAACCAAGCTCCTGGATATTCAGGGCGTACCCTTCATTTTTCTGCCCTCTCACAATACGTTTAGAGGCGGCGCTAAATCATTTAAAACTTTACTGGAGAAAGATCTTGAAGACGAACTTAATGGCAGATAATAAGGGGTTATTGATATTGCTGATGTTAGCGGCAGCCTGCATATTGCCAGGTTGCGGCTTTATGGGTATTGGCAAGAGTGATTTTGATTGTCCCGGCGGCGCTGAGGGTGTGCGCTGTATGTCGGCTCGTCAAGTGTATCAGGCGACTGAGTCGTCTGATTATGTGAAGACGAAAGCTGAAAAAAGCGAGGATAACAAAAAAAACAATGGCACACCCGTTCATTTTGAGCAAGATCGTGTAAGCCAGGTCGCGGTACCCCGAATTGATCAACCGGTTCCTATCCGGACGCAGGCAAAAGTCATGCGGATATGGATGACCCCTTGGGAAGATCAGGACGGCGATTTGCATGCCGATGGTTTTATGTATACCGAAATAGAAAGTCGGCGTTGGAATTTGGGAGATCGATTTACGTCGCCTAGCACCGCGATTTCACCGCTGTCGGTGGCTACGCCATCGAAAGTAGGGAAATAAATCAAAATTAATACGTTTTTTCATTAAAAAAGTTAACTATTTTAAAAAAAGGCCGCTATTTTTTTAATGTGCGGTCTTTTTTTTGGAAAAAAGTTAAAAAAAAACAGGAAAAAATAGGCAAAAAAGCCGAAAAAAAGGTTTTTTTGACGCCCATCGGGGCGAAAGGCGCGTTTATTTCGCGCCTTTCGTTTTCACGGCGAAAGAGCACCTAAAATGAGCTTCTTTCAATCGTACTTTTACGATTTTTTTCATGATAATAGCACCCAGTTCCGGAACAGAACCTCAGATTCGTTAATTGCAAGTAGCGAGTCAATTAATCAAGCATATTTTTGGAGTTTTATCATGAACCAATTGACAAAAATG
>JBBQCU010000032.1:0-13616 GCA_038319065.1 Methylococcales bacterium | reverse complement strand
TGCGAAAGCGGCCGATAGTCGACTGGCTAAAGGCAACGTTGAACTGCTGACAGGCATACCCATTGCCCAAAAAGACATTTTTTGTACGTTGGACGTTAAAACCACCTGTGGCTCCAAAATGCTCGATAATTTTGCTGCGCCCTACAACGCCACCGTCGTAGAAAAATTTAATCAGGCTGGCGCAGTGATGCTGGGAAAGCTCAATATGGACGAATTTGCGATGGGTTCATCCAATGAAACCAGCTACTACGGAGCCGTTAAAAATCCCTGGAATACCAATAGAGTTCCAGGCGGTTCATCCGGCGGTTCAGCGGCTGCAGTCGCGGCTCGTCTGGCAGTATGTGCAACCGGTACGGATACCGGCGGCTCCATACGCCAACCCGCCGCCTTGTGCGGCATTACCGGATTAAAACCCACTTACGGACGCGTATCCCGCTATGGCATGATCGCCTATGCCTCAAGTCTGGATCAGGGCGGCCCGATGACACATAGCGCTGAAGAAGCCGCTGTCATGTTACAAACAATGGCAGGGTTTGATGAAAAAGACTCTACCAGTGTTGATTGTCCAGTCCCCGATTATTGCTCCGGCCTGAATAATTCTCTGGCAGGTTTGAAAATCGGCCTGCCCAAAGAGTTTTTTGACGAAGGATTAAACTGCGATGTGGCTGCAACCCTGGAAACAGCAATTAATGAATATCGCAAACTGGGAGCGGAAATCAAGGAAATCTCCATGCCTAATCTTCAGTTGGCCATCCCTGCTTATTATGTCATCGCGCCCGCTGAATGCTCTGCCAACCTGTCGCGCTTCGATGGCGTGCGTTACGGCTACCGCTGTAAAAACCCGGAGAATTTAACAGATCTTTATACGCGTTCTCGTGGTGAAGGTTTTGGCAAGGAAGTTAAACGCCGAATTCTCATGGGCACTTATGCTTTATCGGCGGGCTATTACGATGCTTATTATATTAAAGCGCAAAAAGTCCGCCGCTTGATCAGCGAAGATTTTAAAAACGCGTTGGCGGAAGTCGATGTCATTATGGGCCCCGTAACGCCTACTACTGCTTTTGGCATCGGTGAAAAAATCGGCAATCCAATCGAAATGTACTTATCCGATATTTACACCATTGCCATCAACCTTGCCGGTGTACCTGCCATGTCAATTCCCGCCGGATTTGTAGCAGGCATGCCTGTAGGCTTGCAAATTATCGGCAATTATTTTGCAGAAGACAGACTGTTGAACGTTGCCCATCAGTATCAACAAGTCACCGATTGGCATCAACACACCCCGAAAGGTTTTGAGTAAGGAGCTAGTAATGGAATGGGAAACAGTGATCGGCCTGGAAATTCACACACAATTGGCCACCCAATCAAAAATTTTTTCCGGCGCGCCTACCGCTTATGGCGCAGAACCCAATACCCAGGCCTGCGCCATTGACTTAGGCTTGCCCGGCGTTTTGCCGGTATTAAATGAAGAAGCCGTGCATAAAGCAGTCATATTTGGAATGGCAATTGAAGCGGAAATTGCCCCTTATTCCGTTTTTGCCAGAAAAAATTATTTCTACCCGGATTTACCCAAAGGTTATCAAATCAGTCAAATGGAATTGCCGATTATCGGCCAGGGGCACCTGGATATTGAAGTTGATGGGGTAAGCAAACGCGTAGGTATCACCCGCGCCCATCTGGAAGAAGACGCCGGCAAGTCGCTGCATGAGGACTTTCATGGCTTGACAGGGATTGATTTAAATCGTGCCGGAACACCCTTGCTGGAAATTGTCTCCGAGCCGGATATGCGTTCCGCGAAAGAAGCCGTCGCTTACATGAGAAAGCTGCATGAACTGGTGCGTTATCTGGATATTTGTGACGGCAACATGCAGGAAGGCTCGTTCCGCTGTGATGCCAACGTCTCGGTGCGTCCAAAAGGCCAAAAAGAATTTGGCACACGAGCGGAAATTAAAAACATCAACTCATTCAAGTTCGTCGAGAAAGCCATCAATCATGAAATCGAGCGTCAGATTGAGCTGATAGAAAGCGGCGGTAAGGTCGTTCAGGAAACCCGTTTGTATGATTCGGTAAAAGATGAAACCCGCTCCATGCGCAGCAAGGAAGAGGCCAATGATTACCGCTATTTTCCTGACCCGGATTTGTTACCTGTCTTTATTAGCGAAGAATTCAAGGCCGTGGTAAAAGCGCAACTGCCCGAATTACCGCAGGCAAAAAAACACCGGTTTAAGGATCAATACGCCCTGGATGAAGAGAATGCGGCTATTCTTACATACTCTTGCCAGTTGGCTGATTATTTCGAGGCAGTGCTTAGAGCATCGGGCTGTGAAGCTAGGCTCTGCGCCAACTGGATAACCGGCGATCTTTCCGCGGCACTGAATAAAGCCGGTCTGGAAATTACGGACTCGCCTGTGAGTGATGAGCGCTTGGCGGGTTTATTGGCACGTATCAGCGACAACACCATTTCCGGCAAAATCGCCAAACAAGTGTTTGAAGAAATGTGGCAAAGCACCGCTACAGCCGATGAGATTATTGCGGAGAAAGGCTTGAAGCAAATCACCGACACCGGTGCCATCGAAGCAATTATCGACAAAATTATTGCGGCTAACCCCGGCCAGGTTGAGCAATATCGCAGCGGTAAAGATAAAGTGTTCGCCTTCTTTGTCGGGCAGGTCATGAAAGAAATGCAGGGCAAGGCCAATCCGGCCGAGGTTAATAAAATGCTGAAGGAGAAATTGAAAGAGTGATAAAGGGATAAATCAGATTATGTTATTGGCCGAAGGAAAACAGTAAAAACTTTCCAGTTGAAGACCTGCCAGGTTTTAAAAACCTGGCAGGTCTGTGGTAACTTCAAGGAAGTATTTTTGACCGAATCCTTACTTCTGACAGACCCTTGATAGGAACCCGTACCCAGGGTGCTTAGGAAGTGCAGCAATCCGGTGTGCTCCAGGCATCAAGACAGGTTAGGATCGTCAAACGCTGAGAGTGCGGTTTTAGCCCCCTCTCCCTTCGGGCTAATCTATGCGCACATTTTGTTATGACGAATAAAACTTATCACTTCAACATAGGTGTTGATATAGCCAAACAAAAATTCGATGTTTCTTTTAACGATCAAAGAGTTGTTTCTTTTGAAAACAGCGTGGCTGGATTCAAGCTGTTGTTAAAAGAAATAAAGGATAAGACCCAAACCCGCGTAGTCATGGAGGCGACAGGCGGCTCTCCGGCTGGGGAGGGCTTTATACCGCTTACGTCAACAGCATTGAACTGTGTAGTATCATGCTTATTAAAAAAATTGGATATTTCCAGGCTGGAACTGCCGCAGTCCTTCCAGGGATATTCAAGAGCGCCGTATGCCGGGCAGGGCTGATTTTCGATCAACAATCGGCGAAATTCTCCGGCGTTTTTATGGATTGTTGCCTGAATCAGGTCCAGGGCTTTTTTGGCTTCATCAAGCGTAATGTCATTAATGGCCTATTGCTGGGTTAATGTTTGCAGTTGTTGAGTCTCTTCTTTAATAAGCTGTCCGGTTGCGGCCAGTTTATCGGCATCCTGTTTGATAACCTGTTGCAACTCCAGAGCCTGATTGGCCAAGCTCAATACGCGAGTAATGTTGCTTATGTTATGTTCAAGCGTGTCTTTTTCTTGTTATAAGACTTCAAGCGGGTGTTGACTGCCCTGCTCTTTCAGTTGCTCAAGTTGGGTTTGCTGATGTTGCTGCTCAGATAGCTGTAACTGCTCAAATAGAGCGGTCAGCTGATCTTTCGCCGTTTGCAACGCGCTTTCAACGGTTTGCTACTGCGCTTGACGGCGCTTTTTCAGTTCAGCATACCAGTCAATGATTTTTTTATTTTCGCTGATTTGCTGGTCCAATTCAGCTAATTGCCGGCTGAATTGATCCCGTTGCTGTTCCAGGTTTAAACGTGCCTCGTTGTCCAGGGGAATCTGATTGCGCATCAGACCGGTAATCCGGTTTAATGCTTTTTTTCTTGCCTGGCCCGTTCGAATGCTGCGATAGACAGCTCGGAATAAATATCAGTACCGGTTATACGTTCCAACAGGCTGGAACGTTCATCTTTTTTGCTTTTAAAAACGCGGCAAAATCACCTTGAGCCAATAACACAGAACGGCGAAACTGGTCGAAATTAAGGTCAATCAGTTCACTGATGGCTTCCAGCGTGTTTCTTTTGCCCTGACCAATACGCTGACCGCTGGCAACATTGCTTAGTATACAGCCATTCACCATGTAGCAATGTCCGGTCAGAATCAGGCTCTCGCCCTGAGCTACCTTAGCCTGCAATTCGCAAAACAATTGCACATAAAGTGATTTGACGCCTGCGATCAAAGGTTCGTCTTCTTGTTCGCTTGCTGGAAGATCGGCATTACGCAAAAAAGACATGGCGCCGCACCATGCCCTAATTTCACCCGCCACATTGGTCAACGGCACGATCAGCTGATCCCAGTTTATACCGTCATCATCACGCACCAAGCCGCCGGCAACGGTAACGCCCAGCGCATTAAGGATGGATGAAGGCGCATCCAGCCGGCTGGCTGAATCGTGATTGCCGCCGATCAATATGATATTCAATGCCGGTTGCCGGTCTCTGGCTTTAACCAGGAATTCATAAAGCTGCGCCTGGGCGGCGGATGGATTTGCCGAATCAAAAATATCACCGGCAACAATCAGCTCATCTGCCTGTTTGTTTTGCAGTTCCTCCAGCAACCAGTCCAGGAACCGCTGATGTTCAAGTTACCGTGATACACCATGTAAACAATAGCCAAGATGCCAGTCGGCGGTGTGAAATAGTCTTAACATTGGCTTTCTGCTTTATGTGTTGCCTCTACTCCCCACAATTACAAGGCTCTTCATTAACTACTAAACGAGCCAGGCGCAAGCGGTATTTAGCAAATAAACGATATAGCCGGTCAAACAGGGGTTTTAATAGCGGCCAGCCTGTCGGTGCGAGCAACCAGCCCAAACCAACAGCGCTATAACAAGCGCGAAACACACTCATGCCTTTGATGATACGGCCATCAGGATAAATCCCATGAATCTCTGCCATCAATTCGGATAGTGTTTTGCCGTATTGAGCAGGATTAAAATCGGCATCATTAATGTCTCGAAAACCCAGGCGTCCGCGTTTATTCTTTTTGACCAGCCAGATGACTTCTCTGCTGCAAATAGGGCATAGGCCATCATAAAAAAGCGTAAATTCTATTTTATTGGGGTAATTATTCATTGTGCATAATCTCGTAGACAGATAACAGAAAAAGGCCTTTTATACTAAGACTATGAAGGATAGTTTTTCTTCGTGCCCTTCCTTCGTGGTAAATGAGAAAGCTATGTTTGTTTGAACTTTTGTTAAAATGTTCGGACAATATTTTTAGTGATACGACAGCATAAACAAAAGTAAACTGCTTCTCGTATAAAATACCAGTTCTATATAATTTATGCAGTCTTATGTCAGGTGATGGTGTGTTAATAGTTAAAGTTCTATTTTTTACCGGTATCTTATTATCAGGACTATTTTCAGAATGCCTGGCAACGTCCCTTGCCCAAAAGTGGTCAATGGTTACTCAACCAGCAAACACAGGCAGTAACGCTCAGAGCATCGGAACTTATAATGCCGGCTGTATCAGTGGTGCCGTTTCTGTCCCAGCTAATGGCACGGGTTATCAAATGATGCGGTTATCAAGAAGGCGGTCTTTTGGTCACCCGGACTTAAAACAGTTTATAGAAAAACTGGGACAAACCACCGCCAGTCAGCATTGGGGTACCTTGCTTATTGGCGATTTGGGTCAACCACGTGGCGGTCCCACTTTAAGCGGTCATCGCAGCCATCAAACCGGGCTTGATGTCGATATTTGGTTTTTACTGTCAAAACAGGCAGCGAACCGCACGCTGGCTTATAATGAACGCGAAACATGGAGCGCACCCTCCGTGCTTGCAGCGCATTCGGGTTCCATCGATTACACCCAGTGGTCACAAGCCAATGAAAAAATCCTTGAAGCAGCCGCACGAATGCCTGAAGTCGACCGTATTTTTGTCAATCCCAGCATAAAACGTGAACTTTGTTCCCGCAGTACTTCCCATGATTGGTTAAGAAAAATCCGCCCGTGGTATAAGCATGATGATCACTTTCACGTTCGGCTCAAGTGCCCAAAGGGTAATAAATACTGTCAAGGGCAAGAATCCTTGCCACAAGGCGATGGTTGCGATTCAAGTTTGGCATGGTGGTTTACGGAAGAAGCCAAACACCCCGCTCCTCCAAAAATGCCGCCGAAGCCTCTGGTACTTCCCGCACTGTGTGATAGTGTATTGAAAGAGTGACCGGTTTGGATATGATCGGAGCATAGTCAAATCGATCAATTCCGGTAAAACCGAGGGTTTATTTTCGTTACAGAGATTTTGAAAGAATTAACGCAAGCCTTTTAGCTGGAGTAAAAAAACATGTTTTTTACTCCAGCCTATAAAACTTTAACCACCTTACGATTACCTGGCTTCCGCCTGTTGCTGTTTGCCTGCGATCAGCATACGCGCCAACCTGCGTAAGCCGTCTGAGGAAATATCCAGGCCCAAAGGCGCGCCGATGTTTTCAAGCTCGTAAATCACATCGGTAGCCGTTATAAAAGTCATATAACGTAAACCTTGAATTTCCGGCAATTCTTTAGCCAGTGTCTTTAACTGAGGCGCCAGACGTTGCCAGGTCTGGGTAAAAAATACCCTTACCGGATCATCGCCGTTAGCATCATGCTCTTTTAATCCGGCCTGAAAAGCGCTACGCGATTCCATAAGAATCTCCATCAAGGTATCCCGCAATTCCGGTGATTTGGTATCATCGGATGCCTGTTGAATGGCCTTAGTCAAAAACTTATCCCATTCCTGCCAGTTGGCTTGCCATTGTTTTTGTTCAGCTTCGCTTAATGGAGCAGCAGGTTTTTGGGTTGTCACTTTAGCAGGTGCATTGAAGGCCAGCTTAATGGCGACTCCATTATCGTTAGCATCAGCACTGCTGAATTTTAAGGTGTTGAGAATTTCCTTAACTTCGGCAGCATTCTCTTTGGGTAAAAATTCAGTCACCGTTTTTTCAATGTCTGCACGCGATTCGTTTAAATCAATTTTGACGGCGGCCAATTTGGGTTCCACAAAGCGATTAATCAACTCCTGAACTTTATCATTGCTTACAGAACGGCCTTCCCGATCAGTAGCAGTCAATTTGGTAAGAGGCAGGCTCAAGACAGACTGTGCGGAATTGATTGTTGGCTGCTGCAAGGTTTCCAAAACACCGCCCCATTCAAAAAGTGTAACGCATTGTCCGCCTAGTCCTGTTCCAACTCGTGCCTGCAGAATATTTACCAGTTTGATTTGACCTTTTTGACCGCTAACCTGCGGATCAGAAAGCTTTAAATAACTGCAACCCTTCTTATCATTCCAAAGTTCGGCCGTATTACCGGCACCTTTATAAAGCTGGGTAATTAAAGCTTTTTTAATAAGGCTATAATCCAGCTGAACAGGAAGCGTATATTGATCGGCTACACCATTTTTTGCAAAAATAATGAGTAGGCTGAAAGCAGTGATAACGGAATATTTATTCATATGTTTTTTCTATTTTATTTTGTAAGGCGCCTGCGGCCACAATTATGGGTGAAAGTACCGGGCTAAACGGTGGCGAATAAGCAAGGTCTGCATTTTCCAGATCCGCACACCTTAAATTCCCGAGTAGCGCAGTTGCTGCAATATCAATCATTTTGTCGACGTTGCCGCAGCCAACCGCTTGAGTGCCCAGCAGACGCCCATCCTTTCTATCGGCAATAAGTTTTAGAGAAAATTCTTGCCCGCCTGGATAATAACGGGCGCGGTCCGATCCTTTCATCACAATCGACACCGGATCAAATCCGGATTCCTTTGCCGTTTGTTCTGATAATCCCGTTATCGCTACTGTTAAATTAAAGGTCTTGAATATTGCTGTTCCGAAAACACCCGGAAAATGAGCGTTTCCGCCGGCAACATTTTCACCGGCCACACGTCCTTGCAAATTGGCAATATCGCCCAAGGGCATCCAAATAGGTGCACCTGTTAGTCGATTGACCGTTTCGCAACAATCACCGGCTGCAAAAATCCCTGGCGTTCGAGTCTGCATTCCGGAATCAACGGCAATCGCCCCGGTTTTACCCAGCTCAATACCAGCCGCTTTTGCCAGTTCGACATTGGGTTTAACACCGATAGCGATAACAACCAGACCGGCGGGAATCATTTTGCCGGACTCCGTCTCGATAGCTTTGACCAGTCCATTTTCACCGTGCAGTTTGGCAAGGCCATCACCCAGTATTAATCCAATCTGGTTTTCAAGCAAATGGTCATGAACAGGCTGGGCCATTTCAGGATCGAACCTGGGCAAAATACGCGCCGCCTTTTCGACAATCGTGGTCTTGATATTGAGTTCATTAAAAGATTCAGCCAGTTCCAGGCCGATATAACCAGCACCTATAATCACCGCACTTTTAGGCTGCATCGTATTGATCTGCGTTTTAAACCGGCCAAGATCACTGATATTACGCAAGGTCAGAACGCCTTGCAGATTAATGCCTTCGACGTTGGGTACAATCGGACTTGCGCCGGTTGCCAGAATCAAGCGATCATAATCAACCGCTTCATCAGCATTATTTTGGAGGTTTCTAACCGTGATTTGTTGCCTGGTCTTGTCGATGCTCATGACACGATGCCGGATAAAAACCTTGATTCCTTCTTTAGCAAAGTCTTCAGGCTGGCGAATAACAATTTTTTTTTCATCCTCAATGACACCACTGATAACATAAGGCAATCCGCAACCGGAATAAGACACTTCAGCTTCATCCTGATAGATGATGATTTCGTGATTCGGATCAACCCGATGAGCTTTAGCTGCTGCTTTAGTACCTGCGGCGACACCACCTATAACAATGATTCGCATAATTTTTCTCCGATTATCGGTTATTTAAACTGTGAGTTATTCCGGTTAAGTTCCTTATTATGACATGTCCACCAATAAAGCTTACCCAAGACAGTAAATATGAAAAATATAATAGGTATATTAGTTATCATTTTTGTTATCTCCGCATGTGATAGCAAGAGATTTTTACAAAAAATAAGTTTGGAAGAAGAAATTACCAATGTAATTCAAATAAGAAATGAGATTACCTATTTACCTGATGAAAAAGAACCTTTCACAGGTAAATACGAAGAATATTATTCAACAAACGGGCAGAAAAAAAGTGAAACCAACTATATAGATGGAAAGAAAAATGGACGATTTACCAGTTGGTATGAAAACGGAAAAAAGGAGTCTGAAGAAAACTACGAAGAGGGGAAGCAAGACGGATTATTTACCAACTGGTATGAAAGCGGGCAGAAAAAAAGTGAAACAAACTATAAAAACGGGAAGGTAGATGGATTATATAGCTTGTGGTACGAAAACGGGCAGAAAAAGACTGAAATAAACTACAAAGACGGTGAACTAAATGGCTTGTTTACATGGTGGTATGAAAACGGGCAGAAAATGAGTGAAACAAACTACGTAGATGGCAATGTAAATGGATTAACTATCGAGTGGGATGAAAATGGACAGAAAAAGGGCGAAACAAACAATAAAGATGGAAATTGAATGTTGATCCAAGAAATTGGACTTTTATCGAAAATGGAACAAGTTATTTGTGTGTGGAGAAACTGCAATGATTAGGGTAATCGCTTTTTAGGGGCCTTTGTACTTCGTAGATGTTATTTGGGGAGCGGTTTCGCTTTCATACATGGCTTTACATTACTTCAGCTGTGGCGGCATTTTATAGTCAATCTCATGTTACAAAAAAGCTTGCCCGTCGAAATTCTTGAATCATTCCACATCGCGGACAGATTACTTAACCGGTTCAACGCGGATGAGACATAAGACTTCAATGAACCGTACCATTTTCAGTCTAGAGGATGCAATACCCAAGTTTCGTGGCACTTACTTAGCATTTAACCAATCGCCATTACCTGCAAAAAAAGCCGGTTCGCCGCCGGTATGCACAAAAACAATTTTTTGGTCATCATCAAATTGTTTGTTTTTTAAGCCGTCCAGAAGGCCAGCCATGGCCTTTCCGGTATAAACAGGGTCCAGTAATATGCCTTCCGAACGACCAACCAACTTTATCGCTTCGGCGGCTTCGGCACTGGGAATACCATAGCCTTGGCCGATGAATCCACCTTGAACGGGTGCATCTGCGGCGCTAAAAGTCCAGTCAAGTTTCAACAACGCAGCCGCTTCGGTAGCAAGGCTTGCAACTTGTTGACTGACCAGTTCCGGTTCACGGCTGACAGTATAGCATTCCAGTTTCCAGGGCAGATTTAACAGTTTGACGCCGAGCAACCAGCCTGCATAGGTCCCTCCTGAACCCACTGCAACCGCAATTGAATCGGGCTCCAAACCTTGGTCCAGACATTGTTGATAAAGCTCGAATACAGCCAGCACATGTCCCAACACCCCCATGGCACAAGCTCCTCCACGCGGAATCGCATAAGGCCGATAGCCCTGTTCACGCAATTCTGCTGCAACCTTGTAAATATGCGTATCGACCGATGCCCTGTCATCGTCACCGGTAAAACGAACCTCGGCGTTCAGCATTTGGGTCACGCGATAATTCCCGTCGACCATTGCCGGCGGTTTTCCCCAATAGGCGGCAGTGCAATGCATTCCGGCATGTGCCGCTACTGCCGACGTCGCTCGCACATGATTGGATTGCACACCGGCGCCGGTTATCAAACAATCGGCATTTTGGGCCAAGGCATCGGCCAGCATGACTTCCAATCCACGTATTTTATTGCCGCCCAAACCGAAACTGATCAGGTCATCGCGCTTAAACCAGAGTTCGGCGCTGCCAAGCGTCTCAGTCAAACGCTTCGCCTGCATGAGTGGAGTTGGATAGTGCGCCAGAATATGCCGGGGGATTTTTTTGGCAATGCCTTTGATTATGGCATGTCGCTGTTGGCTGTAATCTTCAGGTATCACGGTTAATATCCCGTCAAGATAAATCGATCTGTGCGATGACCTGATCGACCATGTCTGCACAAACGCCTGTGCTTTTTTCAAGATCGAACAGCGCATCTATCTCATCGTTAGTCAGGATAGCACAGATTTGCTGATTATTGATGAGCGCTTGTTTAAATTGCAACCCTTCGTTTTGCGCTTGTATAGTCACTTCGTAGACGAGTTGATGGGCACTTTGTTTGCCTAATGTTTTCGCAAGAGTCAGCATTACCGCTTCGGCATGGATAAAGCCGTTGGTCGCGATGATATTGGCGCGCATACGCTCCCGATTAACCTGCAAGTCCTTAAGCAGCAGCTTGAGCAAATCCAGTGATTTGCCGGTAGCCAGCGTCGCATCGGGAATAATCATCCACTCGCCTTTCCATGAGCGGCCATCGCGCTCATGGCTATGGACGAGATTTTCAGCCATGTGTGCGGCGTGATGCCTGACCACTCGCGATAAGGTGCCGAGATGTTCGGAAATTTCCGGGTTACGTTTCTGCGGCATGGTAATACTGCCAACCGCTCCGCTGACAAAGCCTTCACTCAGCTCGCCGATTTCAGGCCTTTGCAGATTGACTATTTCCTGGCCGATACGATCACCGAGGGAAGTTATCATCGCCAGTGTATTCATCCATTCAGCAAAGCGATCACGGGTGCTGGTCCATGAGATTGCGGGAGCACTCAGGCCCAGGCGTTGCATGAAGGCTTTTTGCAGGGCCAAAGCCTGTGGACCCAGAGAAGACAGGCTACCGACACCGCCGCCAAGCTGGCCGACGACAAGGCGCGCTTTAAGTTCGACTAAACGCTGCCGATGACGCTCCAGCTCATCCAGCCAGGTGGCAGCTTTAAAACCAAACGTGATCGGCAAGCCCGGTTGACCGTGTGTGCGACCGCACATGACGGTATTTTGATGCAAACGGACCAGATCAACCAGAATCTGCTCTATGCCGGTTATTTGTTCTAAAAAGTGCTCATGAACTTTCAATAAAGTTCGGACAGTATGGGTGTCGGTAATATCCTGTACGGTAACGCCATAGCAAAGCCATTCACCGCCTGTAGCTCCACACCGGTTCTTTACCGCATTGATCAAGCCCATCAGGGAATGATTGGTCTTGACAAAACCCTCGCCCGCTTCTTTTAGAAAAGCCTCATCTATTTCCAGATTTTCGTAAGCGATTTTTATCTCTGACGCGGCTTGATCAGGAATCAAACCGAACTCTGACTGCACTTCTGCGAGTATGGTCATGACTTCAAGCCAGCCTCTGACTCTGTTTTGCTCGGTAAAGAGGAGGCGTAATTCAGGGGAGACCCAGGATGAGCCATAAATTGTTGAATCGGTTACATGAACTGAATTAATCATTAGTTGACTTCCTCTTTACACTCTTCGGAATACCCCTTTCGGCATTTATATTTGGCTTTGGTCATAGCGATATTCGGACTTTCCGGATTAACTCTTAGCTCTCGTGTCGCCGGGTGAATAACGACATCCATGTCCTCCATTGGAATCGCGCCTAGCAAGACCTCATCTCCCATAATCATCGCACCCACAAACGCATTGCGATTTTGAAATTTTACCTATATGGGTCCTGCATAAGTTATGAGTTGTTTGCTGCCATCAGCCACGGTAACCTCTCTATTTTAATTGAATTTATAATTTTTACTTTATCATCAAACAGTGTGAATTGGCATGCTTACATAAGGAGACTTCTAAAATCCTCTCTTTCTTTTCGTCAAAATTACCATGTTTCAATTTCTTGTTTAACTTCGTCACTACTTAAAACCTGATTACGCTTAATCGCTTGCTGGCTTTTACAAATTTTATCCACGATATAAAGCCGATACATGATTTCCTCTATATCGGCATCATCGGGTGATGCGTTAATTATGCGTAATGCTTCTCGTTTTATAGCTACTATATGGTTTTCTCTTGTGATTATGACAAATAGTAAGCTGAATAGAATAATTTGAGCAGCGCGAAACACATCGCATAGTTGATTGGTTATGATGGATTTCAGCTATCGTTTTTAATCATCTTGCCGGGCTGATATTATGTACTCATTGGCTTCCAAACGACGGAATCCGCTATCGCTATTCCGCCCTACGCACTGTGGAATCCCATATTCGACCATCGAAATTGCATTGCACGTTGCTGGGTTGCTGGGGCGAAGAACATCAAGGTCCGTGGTTAGTATTGACCGATCTGGCACCCGACTGTGCTGATGCCTGCTGGTACAGATTGAGGGCCAGGATAGAACAACGCTTCAAACACAGCAAACGGAGCGGTTGGCAGTGGCAACACACGCGTATGGAAGACCTGCTACGAGCGGAGCGAATGTGGATGGCAATTGCCATCGCCATATGGTGGCTGCTTTCTGTTGGTGGCGAAGCGGAAGCTCAAGCCGGCGCACAGCTGAACATTACAGGCTTCCCACTTAAGCAGGGACATTTAATAATTTCAAAGGGTTACGAATTGCACGATTCCTGCTCTTTCGAGCAAGCGGAAGCTCGCCCATTTGTCCGAGTACCCAGGAAAACAAATCCGGGTGTCCGGTTCCAAATAAGCGCATTGCCGCCGTTGTG
>JBBQCU010000031.1:0-13794 GCA_038319065.1 Methylococcales bacterium | reverse complement strand
AGATGTCGCGATACCTTTGCCAGCTTAAAAAAGACTTGCCTAAAGCACAAGATTTCGTTTTGGCATTATCTTAAGGATAGGTTGTTTGGCGAAAGCAATATTCCACCGTTATCTGATTTGATTCGGGCTGCGGCTACCTGTGGGTAATGAGAAGTTACTTAACTTAATGACATTGGGACGAATGGCTTTGCCCTGCCTGATCATCGCCCCCACCAGCTTGATGAGTAACTGGCGGCGTGAAACTGAACGCTTTACCCCGGACTTAAAGGTGTTGACCTTACAGGGTGCGGAACGGAAACAGTTGTTTGATAAAATCAACGGCTACGACTTGGTTCTGACCACTTATCCACTGTTGTCCAGAGATGAGGAAACGCTGCTCAAGCACGACTATCATTATTTGATTCTGGACGAAGCTCAAACCATTAAAACCCCATCTTCTTTAGCAGCCCAATTGGTGCGCCGGATTAAAACCAATCATCGCCTTTGTTTAACAGGTACGCCGATGGAAAATCATTTAGGCGAGCTTTGGGCGCAATTTGATTTCTTGATGCCCGGCTTTCTGGGTGACAGCGCTACCTTCAAAAAATGCTATCGCACGCCCATTGAAACATACGGTGATAGTGAACAAAAATCGCGCCTGTCCCGTCGTCTTGCGCCCTTTATGCTACGCCGTACAAAACAGGAGGTCGCCAATGAGTTGCCGCCTAAAACCGAGATTATTCGCTCGGTACCTCTCTATGCGAAACAAGCGGCGTTGTACGAAAGTATCCGGCTGACCATGGAGAAAAAGGTCCGCGACGCAATTGCCGAAAAAGGCTTATCACGCAGCCACATCACTATTTTGGATGCCTTGTTAAAGCTCCGCCAGACTTGCTGCGATCCCCGCACACTTTCGCTAAAAGAAGCGCAAAAAGTAAAAGAATCGGCCAAACTCGATCTTTTGATGGAAATATTGCCGGAACAACTGGAAGAAGGCAGGCGAATATTGATCTTTTCACAGTTTACCCGCATGATTGCACTGATTGAAGACGAATTAAACGCCCGGAAAATAGCCTACAGCAAACTGACCGGACAAACCCGCAACCGCGACGAAGCCATTGAATTGTTTAAAAGCGGAGCGGTAAGTGTTTTTCTCATTAGCTTGAAAGCAGGCGGGGTCGGTTTAAACCTGACTGAAGCCGATACCGTTATTATTTATGATCCCTGGTGGAATCCTGCGGCAGAAAGCCAGGCTGCGGACCGCGCACATCGGATAGGCCAGGATAAACCGGTTTTTGTTTACAAGCTCATCACAGAAAATACAGTTGAAGAAAAGATTATTGCCATGCAGGTAAGAAAACGTGCACTGGCCGAGAGCATTTATAAAGGCGGCGCAAAAGAAGAATCATTAAAACTCACTGCTGAAGATCTTACTGCCTTGTTTGAGCCTTTACAAACACAGTAACTGGATATTTTCTGTTTTTCATGACATATTCTATCCTTGCCACAAAAAGTCAAACTATGCTATGAAAAATTACTCTCCTCAAATCGATATTTATCCCAACAACAGCTTCAATTTGCAGCCCGAGTTGATAAAAAGGCCGTGGTTTCGATCACACAGGCTCATCATATTTGTGATTGTCTTTCTGGTAAGCGTCGTGATCAGCTTGACTTACAATTACAGCCGGCCGGCTATTTTCCGAAGCAGTGCAACATTGTTAACTTCGGCAATGACTGCTATAGACCGGGAAAGTACTGCCGCAGACATTCAACATGTCGCCATTCAAAAACAAATCTTACTAGGGCATGAACTTGTCGCCGAGACATTATCGCGACTTAAAGCATCAACCAGATCGGATGCCCTGCTTAAGCTGACACCCGCGGATATTCAAAATTTTCTAAAGGTCGAACCTGTTGCCGAAACTAATCTTGTTGAAATACGCGCAGAAGGCACTGACCCTGAATTTTTGCCGATGCTTATCAACACCTGGATTGATGTTTACCTGGATGCCCGAGCCGAAGAGGTCAGAAAATTGACGACTAATACAACCAGTATTATTGAAGGCGAAATGCAAGGACTGACTGAAAAGATTAATTCCGCGCGGACTGAACTGGAGGCTTTTAGAAGAACTAATGATATTACTTCAACAGGAAGAGATGAAAATGAGCCACTGGCCCGGCTTAATGGCTTAAATGAATCACTTAACAAAGCCAGTGAGGAAGAAGTAAAGGCGAAAGCAAATCTCGATGCTATTAAATCTGCAATTTCCCGTGATCAGGCAGTCGTTCCTGGTCAAGAGCAGGGCAGTTTGCAAGATCTTGAAAAACGTTTGCAAGAGTTACAGGAAAAACTGGCTGAGTTTGATAAAAGATTTACGAGGGACTACCTGGATAAACAACCCAATCTAAAAATTATTCCGGAACAAATCAAAAAACTTGAGGACGAAATAAAAAGCAAACGTGAATACGGCAAAAAATTTGTCCTGACTGAAGCTGAAAATAATTATGCGGCCGCTCAACAAACGGTAAAAGAAATTCGTGCCCAACTTGATGAAAACAAGAAACAAGCGGCGGCTTTTACCTCGAAATTTACTGAACACGAAGCGTTAAAAACTGATTTGGAAGGCTTGGAAAAACTCTATCGAGAAACGCAGGAACGATTAGTACAAATCCAAACCAGCCACAAGGAAAAATACCCTCAGGTCACGGTTATAGATCGGGCATACCTGTCAATGGATCCAATTAGCCCCGATTATAGTCGCGATGCGCTTATCGCAATTGCCAGTTCCTTATTGTTGAGCCTTTTTACGGTATGGATTTTCGACTATTTAACCAGAAAACAGGAGCAACCGTCGCCTATCACTCTTTCCGGTATTCATATGTATAACCCGGCTGTTGCCGACATGCTTAATTATCAACAAACGGCCGTTCGGCCAATCGAACAAAGACAAACGAATGCTCTAGAGAGTCCTTATCACAGGGAGCTTTCCGTTCAGCAACTGAGGATTTTACTGGAAGCTTCGAACCTGAAAGGTAAACAAGTGATCGGTTTATTACTCAGCGGACTGACTCTTGGTGAAGCCGCCTCTTTAAAAACTGAGCAGATAGATCTGGAAAAGGCAACCATTACCATTACTGGTTCAATACCAAGAACACTTATGATCAACCGCGCACTCAAGGCCTTATTTGCCCAATCTGGCAATCACCCTGTTTGGGATGCAGATAAACCGGTATCAACTGACGAACTTGCGGCAGCCGTGTTATGTACAGCAGTTGATTCAGGCCTGCCCAATCCCGGTGAAATCAATGCTGAAGCGATTCGACATAGCTATATTGCCTATCTTGTTCGCCAAGGGCTACGTTTATCGGATCTTGAACAAATCACCGGTTATCTGGAACCTTCCGTTATTTCAAGTTACAGCTCTTATTCACCCCCGCAACAAGGTCTCAGTATTGATGAAGTAGAATTGCTTCATCCTGCATTAAATGAGATGGCTTGAGCTCTGAACCTGATGGTTGTTCCGGACCCCGGGCTCAACTGATGAAATTTTCTATCATCATCCCAACCCTGAATGAAGAAAAAACTATTCAAGGTTGCTTATCTGCGTTGCAGCCTTTACGGAACGAATGCGAGATTATTGTTGTTGATGGCGAAAGCACCGATAACACGCGCATTCTTGCCGCACCGTTAGCTGATAAGGTGATAACTTCGGCAAATGGCCGTGCCAGGCAAATGAATAACGGTGCCAGAGTGTCAGCGGGGGATGTGTTGATATTCCTGCATGCCGACACCTGTTTACCCGACAACGCATTGCAGTTGATTCAACAGGAAATCAGCAGTGTCCGACAATGGGGGCGTTTTGATATTCAATTGAGCGGCGACCATTTCATGCTATCAGTTATTGCACAAATGATGAATTGGCGTTCCCGGTTAACAGGGATTGCAACGGGCGATCAGGTTATTTTTTCTACACTTCAGGCATTCGAGAAGGCAGGTCAATATCCTGAAATCAACTTGATGGAAGACATCGACCTTTGCAAAGCGTTAAAGAAAATCAGCCCGCCCATTTGTCTGAAAGCCAAAGTTATAAGTTCCGGCCGACGGTGGGAGTGCAATGGTATTTACAAAACCATACTGCTTATGTGGAGTTTACGCTTGCGATACTTTTTTGAGGCAGACCCGCAAACATTGGCTTTTCTTTATACTCATAACGCATTTACTAAGATAACTCGCAATAAATAAATGTGAATGTTCAAGTTATTTTATTTTCATCCTCAAGTTTCACAAGAGATCATCATGGAAACCATCCTTCGTTTTACAGCCTCGTTGGGCATTTTTTTCATCATGATTTGCTGGGAATATTTTAGCCCACGAAGAATGCAGCAAATAAGCCGCAAGCAACGCTGGCCGGTAAATCTGGGACTTGCCGTTTTCAACATGTCTGTTATGCGCTTAACAGCCGGTGGTATTGCTTATCTCAGTGCCATTGACGCAGCAGAGAACTCCTGGGGTGTTTTAAACTGGTTAGCGGCTCCTGAATGGCTGTCAATTATGGTTACTTTGTTATTTCTTGATTTTGCCATTTACTGCCAACATATTGTTTCGCATAAATGGCCGCCGCTTTGGCATTTGCATCAGGTACATCATACCGATCTGGAATTTGATGCCACCACAGCGGTGCGATTTCATCCGTTGGAGATTATGATTTCCATGATCTACAAAGTGCTGTGCGTTTATTTGATAGGTGCTAATCCTTGGGCGGTTATCGCTTTTGAGATTATTCTCAACGGTGCTGCGACATTTAATCACAGCAACATCAACATTCCGCCAGCGATTGATGAAAAGTTACGCCTGCTGATTATTACGCCGGATATGCACCGTATTCATCACTCAACGCTTCCGGCAGAAACGGACAGTAATTACGGCTTTTCCATATCCTGCTGGGACAGGCTTTGTAAAACTTATTTAGCCAGCCCCAGATTGCCTCAAACAACCATGGCTATTGGTTTGGAACCATTCCGTCAACAAAATGAGCTTGGTTTTATGCAATTGTTGCTATTACCTTTTAAGGCTCTACGGCCTCGGTGAATATGTCTTACAAATACTCCGATGCTGTTTTAATGATTTTCTGCAAAGCTCCGGTTGCTGGTCAGGTTAAGACTCGTTTAACAACTGAATTAAATGCTGAACAAGCTATGCAGGTGCATATTGAACTCACTCAAAGGACGCTGCAACTCGCGACCCTAAGTCATTTATGCCCCGTGCAACTCTGGTGTACGCCATCAACTGCCAATCCTTTTTTTACAGCCTCAGCAAAAACTTATCATGTAATTCTTCAGCAACAAAAAGGTGATGATTTAGGTGAGCGTATGAATCACGCTTTTTGCCTTGCGCTTAATGGATATTCTCGCGCATTGATCATTGGCTGCGATTGTCCGTCATTAAATGAACAGGATATGGAGGAAGCATTGACCGCTTTAAATCAGGATGATTGTTGTGTATTGGCGCCTGCAGAAGATGGCGGCTATGTATTGATTGGCCTTAATCAGCCACATCCGGAACTTTTTGATAACATGCCTTGGGGAACGGGGAGAGTACTTGAACAGACACGAACCCGCATCAGGCAACATAACATTCGCTTTCATGCTCTCAGACAACAGTGGGATTTAGACACGCCAGTGGATTTGGCACGGTATCGGACGCTTGCTCAAGGCTAATAGTTTGTACTTCTTCGTTTAAACCAGAAAAAATCAGCGGCAATTAACAACTCATCCCGGCGGTCATTGCATAGTAATCAGGCAAATTTATAGCACCTTATACGTATTTATACTTATTGTACGAATGGTTTTTTTTCTCTATTCTGTACCTGCCTTAACTGCCCCAGCTGATTATTCAGGTTAAAGGATTGAGAACCAGTAGAAGCCATGACTGCCGAGCAAATATTATGCGAGGGTGTAAACTAACAAGTTATTGTTGGCACCAAAATATTAATAATAGTTAAGGCATGGCATGAAAACAAAAACAATTAAGCGGATTTTGCGGGTTATTTGTTTGTTGATACTGGCTGGTTCATTATCCGGTTGTATCTACTGGATACGGGCTTACCAGACTTATTTGCAAATGGATGAATTTGATCGTTATTTTAATACAGTTACGACTGATGAGTTTACCCTGCAATTTAAAGAACCGATTATGTATAGCAAGGATTTTGTTTCTTTATCCAAGTTGTATGCCAGTCAGGATATTCCTACCCCGGATGGCAGGCGCTGGCGTTACTGGTTTCGAAAGGTTGATGCAAATAACAAACTGATTGTTCCAGAGGTAAAATTTTATTCTGATCTAAACTTTAATAAGGAAGGACGAATAACTGCCTGGTCATTTTCATCGTTATTTTTGCAAATCGCTCCGCCAAAATTCATAGAAGTTTCTTTACGTTCATTAGGTGGCGCTGAAATTGATAAAGAAAAAAGACAACTGCGGGCCAATAGCCAGTTAATAGAAAAAATTTCTGAAGATTTGCCCAGGAAATCAGCCGTTCTGGCTCAATTGGGAGAGCCTTTGGAAATTAAAGATGAAGGTGATACAGAAGTGTATATGTACCATTTTCTCTTGGAAACTCCCCGTATAGAAAAAGGTTATGAAGATCGCGCTTTAAGCGAGGTGAAGATCAGCTTTGATAAAAAGACGGGGGAACTGATAAGAATGGCTGGGCATTTTGCCGGCCTTAAGATTTCCATTAATTATCGAAAATTTCTTGATGAAGCACCCAAGGGTTCGTCATAGGCATCAAATATGTGAGTGTGTTTGCCAAACTTGATAGTTAACAGCCATGTTTAAAACATTGGTTTATAAAAAATTAATAGATAATAATTATGATAAGTGTACTCCTTGTTGATGATCATGAACTTGTCCGTACCGGTATCGAAGCTTTGCTGAATGCTACCGGAGATATTGCCGTTGTGGGCGTAGCCAAATCAGGTGAAGAAGCTGTTGATGCAATGGCTTCTTTGTCGCCTGACATTGTATTAATGGATGTTAACATGCCGGGCATCGGCGGCATGGAAGCCTGCCGTAGAATTCTGCAAGATAACCCTGAAGTAAAAATTATTACCTTGTCTGTCAATAAAGACGGCTCCATCCCGCAGCAATTATTCAAACTTGGCGTATTGGGCTTCATTTCCAAGGATTCCCCAGTTGACGAGATGATTAACGCCATTCGTAAAGTGATGGCAGGTGATCGCTACCTGAGTGCCGATGTTGCCAATAACCTGGCTACCCAAGGTCTGCCTGGCTATTATGAGTCACCGTTTTCAAAACTTTCCCGCAGAGAATCGGAAGTAGTGAATTTAATTCTTCAGGGCAAATCCATCAAGGAAATGTCCGAAATGCTGATATTGAGCGATAAAACCGTCAATACTTATCGCTATCGCCTTTATGATAAACTTAACATAAAAAATGACGTTGAATTAACCCGTCTGGCTTTTAAATTCGGCCATATTGATATGGCCCTAATTTAGTAAAGATTGTTAATTGCCGTCTTAAAGCTGTTAAAATCTATCGACTTTTAATACAGCCAACGAGTACGATGACTACCAAACCTTCTAAAGACCTGGAAACTTTCTATAACCCGCAACCAGACCGTGATTATACGATACGTATTGATATTCCGGAATTCACTTGCCTTTGCCCAAAAACCGGGCAACCGGATTTCGCGACCATCCAAATCGAATATGTGCCTGCTGCGCTTTGTGTTGAATTAAAAGCACTTAAACTCTACATGTGGGCATACCGTGATAAAGGCGCATTCCATGAGGCGGTTACCAATGAAATTCTCAACGAGATTGTTAAGGCTATAGCGCCTAATTTTATGCGTATTCGTGCTGAATTTAATGTACGTGGCGGCATTTACACCACTGTTGTTGCAGAACATCGAAACAGCGGCTGGCAAGCGCCCGAATTGGTTAATCTGCCTTAATCGAAGCTCTTTTCACTGCGGAACTGTATAGGCCGGGTTATCGTTAGCCTAGTCCCATACAAATAAAAAAATTCATGAAAATCAAAGAAACCCTGACCACTTTACCCCAATACATCTTACCTCATCACGCCTTGTCCACTGTGATGAGCAAACTGACGCACTGCGAAAACAAGACCTGGAAAAACCTGTTTATCAAACAGGTGATCCGGCATTACGGAGTGAATATGAATGAGTCGCTTGAGCAGGACATCAATGCTTTCAAAAGTTTTAATCACTTTTTTACCCGTGAGCTTAAACCCGGTGCCAGACCTTTAACCGCCGAACCTAATGCCATCGCCTGCCCGGCTGATGGAGCAGTCAGTCAAGCGGGTAACATTACAGAGGGTGAAATATTTCAAGCCAAAGGTAAAAGCTATACCGTAATTGACTTGTTAGGCGGCAACGCAGAACGCGCAGCACCGTTTAATAACGGTGTGTTTGCTACCATTTACCTGTCTCCCAAAGACTATCATCACCTGCATATGCCTTTGACCGGCAAGTTAAGAGAAATGGTGCATATACCCGGTCGATTATTCAGCGTAAATACGGCAACCACTCATTCCGTTCCCGGATTATTTGCCAGAAATGAACGTGTTGCCGCCCTGTTTGATACCGATGCCGGCCCGATGGCGTTGGTACTGGTCGGAGCGATATTTGTGTCAAGCATAGAGACAGTCTGGCACGGTGTCATTACACCGCCGAGCATTGCCTCAGTACAATGCTGGCAGTATCATGATAATGCGCCCACGCTAAAAATCGGCGAAGAAATGGGGCGTTTTAACATGGGGTCGACGATTATTGTTTTATTTGGTAAAGACAACGCGCTATGGGATAACGAATTTACAGCTGACAAAGAGGTTAAACTGGGGGAGAAGATTGGTAAAACACTTACTTGATTGCACAAAACATAGCGATAGGCCTATTTTTCCAAACAATGAATAACCTTGCCTGCCTGCAAAGTACGGGTAACCCTGCCTTTCAGCATCTGCCCCCAAAACGGCGTATTAACGCCCTGACTTTTCCAATTGTCCGAATTAACTTGCCATTCAGATTCCGGATCAAAAATACACACATCCGCAGCAAAACCAACTGTTAATGCACCGCTTTTTATATGTAGAACGCGTGCCGGATTTTCACTCAGCGATGCGATACCCTGTTCCAGCGTTATCGCGCGTTGCGTTACCAATTTGAGCATTAAAGGCAACAGCGTTTCCAATGATGAAACTCCAGGCTCTGTCTCTGGAAATGCACCCAGCTTGGCATCGATATCATGCGGTTGATGGTCGGAGCAGATACTGTTAATCGTACCGCTGGCGAGGCCTTGTCTCAGATACTGCTTATCTGCTTCGGTGCGTAAGGGCGGTAATATATGAAAGTTGCTGTCAAAAGGAATGATGTCTTTTTCTGTTAAATGCAGTTGATGTATGGCGACATCCGCGCTCACGTTCAAGCCATATTTTTTTGCCTGATGTATCTTTATAACCGAACGTTTACAACTTAGCTGTCCGAAATGCACGCGGCAGCCGGTTAACTCGACTAATTCCAGACATTGAGCCAAAGCTATTGTTTCCGCCTCCTCCGGAATGCCGGGCAAGCCATAACGGGTTGCAACAGCTCCTTCATGAGCGCAACCGTTATTGCCCAGCCAATAATCGTTGGGCCGAAACATGACCAACAAATCATGACTTGCTGCATATTCCATGGCCCGCCTTAATATCAGCAAATTTCTCACTGACTGATTGGCATTGCCGACTGCGATACAGCCAGCCTGCTTGAGCGAAAGCATTGAGCTTAATTCCGTGCCTTCCAGTTTCCGGGTAAGTGCTGCAATCGGGTAAATTTGCGGGTAGTTGGCTTTTTCCGCCAACTCCTTGACAAGTTCAGCAACAGCAGGTGTGTCAATAACCGGACTGGTATCCGGCTGTAAACACATTGTCGTCACACCACTACTTGCCGCGGCAACTGTTTCACTTTTAAAAGTGGCTTTGCGGCTTTGCCCAGGTTGACGCAAGCGGGTACTTAAATCTATAAAACCAGGACAGACTATTTGCTTATCCGCGTTAATGATTGTGTCAGGCTTAAAACCAGCCGGTTCGTTGGTTACTGAAATGATTTTACCGTCGGCGATATAAACACAACCGATACGGTTCGTTTTATTGGCTGGATCGATGATTCTTCCCTGTTTGATATGTATTCGGCTCATTAGGTGATGCTCTGTTTCTGCATAGCCATAGCCATAATGGCCATACGGATGGCTATACCATTGCTAACTTGTTTGAGTATGACTGACTGCGGACCATCAGCGACTTTTGAATCAATTTCCACACCCCGGTTAATTGGCCCCGGGTGCATAACGATAGCATCTGGCCTGGCGATTTTCAGCTTTTCTTCAGTCAGTCCGAAGCATTTAAAATATTCGCTTTCACTGGGTAATAATGCCGAGCTCATGCGTTCCTTCTGTAAACGCAGCATCATAATGACATCAATGTCTTTAAGTCCTGAATTCAAACTATGCGAAACATTCACGCCTAAACTTTCAACATGAGCAGGCAGTAAGGTCTTGGGGGCAATCACCCGTATTTCAGCCGCTCCCAAGATATTTAATGCCTGGATCTGTGACCTGGCAACTCTGGAATGCAGTATGTCGCCAATAATAGCCACTCTTAAATTGGAGAACTCTTTTTTTATTTGCCGGATCGTAAACATATCCAGCATGGCCTGGGTTGGATGGGCATGTTGACCATCACCCGCATTAATAACGCTGATATGAGGCGCCGTTTGCTGGGCGATAAAATGCGCGGCGCCGCTGATCCCATGACGCACCACGAACATGTCGACAAACATGGCTTCCAGATTGCGTATGGTATCGAGCAGGCTTTCTCCCTTGGATGTTGATGAAGTCGAAATACTCATACTTAACACATCGGCGGACAAACGCTTGGCGGCCAACTCAAAGGTCGTCCTTGTTCGCGTGCTGTTTTCAAAAAACAGATTGACTATTGTCTTGCCACGTAAAAGCGGTACTTTTTTAACTTGTTGATCATTCATGCCGATAAAAGAATCGGCTATATCGAGAATTTCTGTTAACAGGTTTTTGTTCAAGCCTTCAATGGTCAAAAAGTGTTTAAGTTTGCCTTCCTGATTTAACTGGATGTTATCAGCCATAGCTTATGCTGCTGCATCTATTGTTTGTAGATGAATAGCCAGGGGATCAGGGCCGGTTAATTTGATCCGCTGAACTGAATTCAGTGTAATACTCGCCCCTGCGCAATCCGGACACAATGGAATTTGCCTGCCGTTACGCTCTATCAATACCGCTAAAACTACTTGATTAGGCCGGCCGTAATCAAAAATCTCATTCAGGGCGGCTCGAATTGTTCTTCCGGTATAAAAAACATCATCTATCAGGATGATATCGCGGCCTTCAATGTTTGGCGGCAACTGGCTGGGTTTTACATTGGGATTAACGCCGATTTGTGAAAAATCATCACGATAAAAAGAAATATCCAGCAACCCCAAAGGCTCATTGATGTTAAGCCTCCGATGCATTTGCTCGGCAATCCATACGCCGCCAGTGCGGATACCTATCATCAGTGGATTAGTTAGCTGTCTTTCAACAATGATATGTTTTAGATCGGCTTCCAGTTTATTGAGTAAATCGTTTATTTCCAGCACTTAATAATCCTTTTCTTATAGTCATTTAACCAGGTTTGCAAAATAAGCTGCGCTGAGAGTTGATCCTGTACTTCCCAAAGCCTGGATACATTAACATTGACTTCATCAAACAACATTTGCTTGGCTTCAAATGTCGATAAAGTTTCATCCTGCTGATAAACAGGCAGTTGATAACGGCCTTCCAGTTGACGGCAGAATTTTAACATGCGCGGTGTAATCAGGTTGTCCGAGCCGTCAGCCTGTTTGGAAATACCGACTACAAGGCCTGCAGGGCGCCACTCTTGAATCAGCTTGGTGATTATTTCCCAATTGGGATTTTGATTAATAGAGCGAATTGTTTGCAATGGGCTTGCTGAAGTCGTGATGGTTTGGCCAACAGCAGTGCCTATTTTTTTATTACCGAAATCAAAGCCCAGATAAGTATCGGAGTTGGTTTTTGTTAATAATGGATCTTGCATATTCTAGGTTGTGTTCAAAGGAAGACAAGGCGGAGAGTTGCAGACAGTACACGTAGTACGGCAAAACCTGACAACGCAGTATTCATTTGAACACAGCCTAGAATTAGCCATGCCCTGCCGGTGTCGTTAACAGGTTAATATCAATACCAATTTGTCCGGCTGCTGCACGCCAGCGCATGTTAATAGGCGTATCAAATAAAACGTGTTTACTATAAGGCGTATTAAGCCAGGCGTTTGCCAATATTTCCTGTTCCAGTTGCCCTTCCCCCCAGCCGGCATAGCCTAAAGCCACAAGATACTGATCAGGACCTTTACCGGCAGCAATAGCCTCAATGACATCACGCGATGTCGTTAAGGAAATTGACTCTGAAACAATCATCGTAGCATCCCAGCCCCCACCGGTAGTGTGTAGTACGAAACCACGCTCCTGCTGCACCGGTCCACCTGCAAAAACAGGTATTTCCGCTGCGCCGGTTGAAGTAACGCGTATATTCATTTGCTTAAAAATCTCGCCCAGCTTCATTTCCGCAGGCCTGTTAATGACGATACCTAAAGCGCCTTCTTCATTGTGTTGGCACAAATAGGTCACCGTATGAAAAAAATTAGGATCAGCCAGGCCTGGCATGGCGATAATAAACTGGTTATTTAGGTAAGTAGCTTGATTCATGATCCTTAGTATCGAAGGTTATGGTGACTTAAGCAACTTTTTATCGAGTAACCAAGCCAGATTCATCAGAAAATTTCCAGACACGGGTAATCACCAGAACGTCAAGTTCTTTACGCAGTTCTAAAGGCAATTGTGCAAATGGCGCACTCATGCGGACAATTTTTTTAGCGGCCTCGTCCAATGCGGGGTTTCCCGAAGACCTGCTTATGCGGATGCTGTAAATGCTCCCGTCGGCATTAATCCCAACATCCATGGTTAACGTACCTGAGAAATTTTTCTTGGTTGCCGCTTCCGGGTAATTTAGATTTCCCGTTCGTTCCACTTTTCTTTCCCAGTCCTTCATATATTGTGCGGCAACGTATTTATGAGCGCTCACCGAATCAACAAATTTTATTTTGGTTTGGTCTGCACTGGGTTTACTTTGCCTGATTTCTGTGCCCAATTGTGCAATTTGTTGCTGTAATGATTCTGCGGTCAATTGCGGACGCTTTTCAGGCTGACTGACTATGGCAGTTTTACTCGCTGTAACAAGCTTTTTTTCAGACTTTTGTTGGGTAATTATTTTTTGTGGTTCTTTTGGTTTGCTCTCTTCAGGCTCTATTTTTTTGATCTGCTTTACCTGGCTGTTTCCCTTGCTGGGGAGCTTTTGTGGCGGTGGTTCCGGTTTTTTAGGTTTAGCACCCGAACCTAACTGATTTTCCTGTGCCAAAAAATTCGCCTTTTTGGGTTCTTTTTTTTCAGGGGTATTGACCAGTGTAATGTCTATCGATTTATTGATTTTTTCAGGCTGGGGCGTAGTGAAATTCATTCCCAAGACCAAGACAATGTGAATAACAGTCGCGATAAATAAGGCTATCAATAGCGAATCGTTATTGGACAGGGTAGCAGAAGGGGTAAACGTCACCTTATTTGTCATGTTATTGAAGGGTGTGTTCAATATGATCCATCAATAAACCGGCTATATTAAGCCCGAACTGCTGATCCAATTCCTGGGCGCAAG
>JBBQCU010000030.1:0-13930 GCA_038319065.1 Methylococcales bacterium | reverse complement strand
TGGAACTCAGATATTAACTACGACTACAGTCAATTTATCGAGAAAGAATTTCAAAATCGTAAAAGCAAATGCAGTTGGCCGCAGTGTTGGGTTTAGCTTTCTGGGCCTTTTCAGCCTAAAATCTCCATGCAACGAAGAGGCAATTACCCAACTTTACAGGTCTGCTAATGTTTCCGAGGGAAAATCACAGGCTCTAGTCAACGTGATGCACGAACAA
Source organism: Methylococcales bacterium (assembly GCA_038319065.1). Taxonomy (GTDB): domain Bacteria; phylum Pseudomonadota; class Gammaproteobacteria; order Methylococcales; family Methylomonadaceae; genus Methylobacter_C. Next base: position 13,713 of record JBBQCU010000030.1, on the reverse strand, counting down.
ACATCGACTTACTTTATTTTATTTTCTCTGCCCAAGATTACTGTTCGCGCGGATATTATTGAATTTATCGATGACGTAACTCCGGCAAGCATCCGAGAAACTCGGAACATTCACTAACAACAGTGGGTGCTAATCAACAAAAGGATCTAAAGTTCCACGGAATTTAGTGGCAAATTTGTTGTTAACGGCCATTTTTTTCTGAACAGGATGACTTTCAACGCTGTTTGATACCTTTTTAATGCACTATTGCCCACCTTCGCGCCGCACCGCCATAGGGGGAAGGCCGGGTTGGAGACAGCCAGTCGTGCCGTTTGCGTGGTGCAAGATTTTGGATTGGCTAAAAAATTCATAGGAAATTAACCAGCCATTTACTTGGCGAGTATGATCGTCGGCTCTATGGCCGGACTGGGACGATCATAAAACTCACAATTAGATGGAGGGTCAATTTCTGACATTCATCGTCGGTAATGGTTGCGTGACACCCGTCAACATCTCCCATTCCGACAAAATAGCCATCGCCTCTTCCTTGGTGCTGCCACAGGCATCCTCGGTCGCCTGAAAACCACTGCACACGAGAGGCCGGCTAGGCTGCAAGAAAATCGAGCATTTATTTTCATTATCCAAATGCAGGCAACGCACCGCAGCGGGTTTACCAAAAGGATGGAAAGGTAGTGCTGAAGAAATAGAGGGTGCAATGCAGCAAGCGCCACAGCCGATTCGACAATGCATCAACAAACCTCATGTGTTTTGTGGGGTGGATATTCATACAGCAGATTAACGCCGCGTGGGTGTGTAATTGCCTTTGGCATAGACCACTTTACTCGATAAACTCCATATCCGTTAGGACTTGCTGGTTATTCTTAAAGAGTGCCCCTATTTTCCCGCTCAATATCTAAAACCGTTCAAACCCGCTTCTGCGTATTAGCCAAAAACACATTCAAGGCAAAAGCCACGATAAAAATACCTGCCGGTATGGATTGCTGTGGCACCGGAAACGGCAGCGTTAAGCCCATGAACAGCAGATACATAGCCCCCAGCATGACGTAAAGGCTGTAGCGATGCGCCAAGGGACCGGGATAGTCGAAATTGGTCTGGCTGACTTTTCGCCGAATCAGTCCGTCGATCGCAAAAGGCACCAGGGTAACCGCCAAAAAGGGCAACCAAATCCACGCTATGATAAAGCGTTTGATCATTTGGTAGAGCCTATCCCAAAGCACATCCAATCGACTTAGCATTAAGGGAAACAAATCGTGGCGGCCGACATCTTCAAAGCCTTTCGATAGCTGCCGCTCCCGCTCGGTCGAAATGAAGTAGCGGTATAATGTACTGCTGGGTTTCGCTATCCATGATGCGCAGGGCAATCAGGTTATTGACGTTACCGAGCACTTGCCGGGCTTTATCCTGGGAACCTGTGCGTGCCGGCAAAGTCGGCAAGATATGGGTGACAATGAACAAGTGTTTTTTCTACGCAGGACTGGTTAGGTAACAGTCTATTGCGTCAACTTCAAATATTTTTGATATAAGGTATCTTGATCTTCAACATGCTTGGGATCTTTATCGATGCAATCGACAGGACAAACCTCAATACATTGGGGCAAGCCATGATGTCCAACACACTCGGTACACAATTCCGGATCAATAATATAAATATCCTCGCCTTGTGATATGGCGCCATTCGGGCATTCCGGTTCACAAACATCACAATTGATACATTCATCGTTAATAATAAGGGCCATACTTAAACCTAGCTAAATTTCTCGATTAAACGCTGGTGAACAGCGTCAGGGACAAAACAGGACACATCGCCCTTCAGTTGGGCAATTTCTCTGATCATAGTCGAAGAAATAAATTCATATTGTTCTGCAGGAGTCAGGAATACAGTCTCCAGTTGAGGCGCAAGCCGCCGGTTCATTCCGGCCAGTTGAAACTCATATTCAAAATCAGATACCGCGCGCAGGCCCCTTAAAATAACATTAGCACCCTGCTGCCTGGCACAATCAACCAGCAAGTTATCAAAACCAATGACCTGTACATTAGAAAATTCGGGCGTCACTTCTTTAACAAGTGCGACCCGTTCATCAAGAGAAAATAACGGCGTTTTCCCTCTGTTGACAGCCACAGCAACAATAACTTTATTATAAAGCTTTGATGCCCTGGCAATTATATCCAAATGCCCATTGGTAATAGGATCAAACGTACCAGGATAAATTGCGTTAATTTGCATAGTTTATAGTTTTCAAAAAATTTGCTAATTTTATACCAAGGCACAGGTTTAACATACTCATTTAGTTGGAATTAAACCGTAGTAGTTTTATAAAGGGGTATGAAAAGGTATAATCCCTTTCCTAAATATAAACAGATATTCAATTCAACTAATGTCAACGAACATATTTTCCCTGAACCATGCCAGTCTTATTGTTGCCAATTTAGACATATCGCTAGTGTTTTACCGAGAAATTCTGTGTTTGCAGCAAGTCGATCGGCCGGATTTGGGTTTCCCGGGCGCATGGTTCCAGATAGGTAATCAGCAAGTTCATTTACTGGAACTGGAAAATCCGGACCCTGTAACGGGACGCCCTGAACATGGCGGCCGGGATCGTCATGTTGCCTTAAATTGCTTGGCGCTTGCACCGGTTCAGGATGCCTTGAACAAGGCCGGCATTGTTTATACCATGAGTAAATCCGGACGAAGAGCCCTTTTTTGCCGTGATCCTGACGGCAATGCGATAGAAATTATTGAACGGACATAATATTTAACAAGCCTTCGATGATGCAGTACCATAGCGTTTAAATGCACTTAAAACACCTGAATAACTGTTTCTTTTATATCAAAAAAACAGAATCACAAAAACATGAAAAACAACCGGAGAACTAAATGACCGTTAGTGTTGATGATTTCAAAAAGGCGCTGCAACTATGGGCCAGTGGCGTCTCCGTGGTTACCACCAGTTCTGAAAAATTCGGCATTCAAGGTATGACAGTGACTGCATTTTCCAGTGTGTCGGTTAATCCACCGCAAATACTGGTTTGTATTAACGACTCTGCGGACACCGGAGTAGGTATTCATGAAAGTAAGTACTTTGCTGTCAATATTTTAAAATCAGATCAACAAGACCTTTCCAATCAATTTGCCGGCGGCAGTAACCAACAACAGCGCTTCGAAAATGCAGACTGGAGAGCTGGAATTACAGGCGCTCCTATTTTAAATAACAGCCTGATGTCCCTGGATTGTAAAGTCGTTGAGAAAGTGCTTGCCGGTACCCACTGGATCATCATCGGTGAAGTACAAGAATGCGTGTGCCGTTCGGGGGACCCACTCTTGTATTATCGCGGTGCTTACCGGCAACTTGCTGGCAATTAATGTTGCCATCACTCAAACAAGTCTGACCGGGCTTTTTCTGCTCTGCACGCTGTCGTCGTTGCGGATTTTAAATAAATTAATAACGCAAAAAAGACCACTCAAAACTTAGCCCGGCTTGGCAAATTAGCTTCGGAGGTTTTCTTAATGTCAAGATCTACTGCGCCGATTTCCTGAGCTACCGAACGAACATGGATGTCGCGCTGCGGAAATGGGATTTCTATCTTATGTTCACCGAATGCTTTTTCAAGGCGAACCAGTACGTCGTGGGTGGCAGGTAACCTGTTTGCCAACTCACCGACAAAAATAAAAATAGAAAAATTAAGTGAGCTATCACCAAAACCTATGAACCATGCACTGGGCTCAGGCTCTTTCAATATAAGCGGACTTGATCGTACTGTCTCCTTTATAACTTTATGCGCCAACTCAACATCAGAGCCATAGGCAATCCCAACAGGAATCACGATACGGGTTATTGTGTCGGATAAAGTCCAATTTACCAGCTCACTGGTAATCAAGGTTTTGTTAGGCACGACATGTTCTTTTTGATCCCAGTCTATCAGCGTTGTAGCTCGCATCTGGATACGGCTGACTTTACCAGTGACTTCGCCAATGGTAGCAACATCGCCGACCCGTATCGGGCGCTCAAACAGCAGGATAATACCCGATACCATATTGCCGAAGATTTCCTGCAGGCCAAAACCCAAACCAACACTCAGCGCTGCAACCAGCCATTGCACCTGTGACCAGCTACCGCCCAGTTCATTAGCTATGCAGATAAAACCGATAGAAACCAAAGTATATTTTGCCAACTGATTAACGGCATAGCGGCCACCCGGTTCTATAGCCAAACGTCTGAATACGAGTAATTCCATAACCCCGGAAAAATTCCGCACCGAGACTACCGATATAAATAAATAGAGTCCGGCCAACATCAGATTGGTCAAGGTTACCGGTTGATAGCTTTCCTGATTATCGCTAATAACCCGATGCTGCCAGAGTGCGATATCCTCCAGGAATGAAAAGGCGGGCAAGATATTTTTCCAGATCATCCAGAATCCGGCAATTAAACTGAAGCCAATAAAGACGTTGAGTAGTTTTATGGTTTGAGCGTTTATTTTAGGAATATCGATGAGTTGTTCGTCCATGGGCAGAACCGGATCTTCTGCTCCCACAGCGGCTGGGTGTTTTTCGCTGAGCGCCGCTGCTTTGCGTTTTTGTCTGGCATTTTTTATAGCTAACTGCCGGTTAACCAGCGATAACCAGCGAAACACCATCGCATGGATAATAATCATCAGAAAAATTAACCGCAGCGAGATAATTAATTGCTGCTGGAGTTCCAAAGCACTTAAATAGTACCCCGAAACAGCAAAACCAATAATCACTATAGGTATACAAATGACTGCCGGATACCAGATATAGCGCAATTTGGTTATCCAGCTTTCAGGATTGGTTTTGATAGTATCCTGAATTAAACCGGTTTTAGGATTGAGTAACCGGCCGCCAAAAACCGCCATGGCTATCATACTGATGATTAAAGCCATGCGCCCCAGGTTGTCGCTAAGCATGGCTACTTTTGATGCCGCTGTGCAACTGATAATAAATACCGTTAGTACGGCAACAAAGCGTAGCCAGGCAATTTGTTTACGCAACAAACTTGTGGTGCTTTTTTGCCATTGAAAATGCTTACGTGCAACACCTTCATCCGCAAAAAGACGATATAAAAATTGCAGGAAAAGCAGGGGTATAGACGCACTTTTTAAACCTCTGCCGATTGCCCTGGTAAAATCGGCAACATGGATATTACTACTCAATAACCAACCCAAAAAATAGCTAAATAGCGGTATGGGTAATGCCAGTATTAACGAGTATGTCAAAGCCAGTAAGGTATAATTGAAACTGTCGGTATAAATTTTTTCAACTTTAACCGAGATAGCGGTTAACTGTTGTTTAGCCAGTTTTTTACCTAGCAACAGCAACCCTAAACTAAGTATCCCGATGAAAACCAGAAATGGTTTTTGTATTGCCAATCCAAGTGCATCTTTAAGCAATGCCATCCAGTTTAGCGGCGACAACAGCCATTTTGCCGAATGATACAACCCAGCTAAATAATTTGCATTGACTGGATCAGAGCTTTTTACCCATAGCAAGTTTTCATCCAGATAGGTTGCAAACTTATTGGCCTGACTGAGCATTTGTTGTCTGGCAAAATCAAAATCACCCAACGTACGCAAATAAGTGGTGTAAGCCATGGCCAGTTTAGTCAGTAGTTCTTTCTGGCTGTTGAGTAAGACACGCAATTCAGCCTGTATCATCATGCGCTTTTCTGGGGACAACTTAGGGTCGACCTTTTCCTCCATCATTTCCTGCAGGCTTGCATCAATGTCTTTAAGTTGTTTTAGCTTGTCTTCAATTTTAAATTGCTCAAGACTGGTTAAAGCAGTTTCGTTCTCAATCGTTTCTGATTGCAGAATGAATTGATCCTGGATAGCCAGGTTTCGACGCTGCTCACGCAAAATTTTTCCCAACGCCGGACTCAAACCAGCCAGGCTGATTTTCTTTTCCGCACTTTTAAAGTCGTTATCAATTTCACTGGCTTGCACGTCAATTTTGGTTTTTTGCTCGGTGTAATTTTCAATCTTGGCAATAATCGACTGTAAGTCGCGACTGTATTGAATGTTCTCCCGAGTCAAGGTTTGAATAAGGGGATGTTTTCCGGACAGTTCTTTTTCAGCTTGACTGAGCGCATCCTGCATGTTTTTTGCCTCCTGCTGTCTTCGTTCATTCAACAGATTTTCTATAGCAGCAGTAACGGGAATTAGCGCATTTTTTTGAATGTCCAGCAACCGAAGCCCGGTTTTAAGCAATTCGACTCTGACCGGATTACTGATTGCTTCGACATCCAACATTTTTAATTCCGCCGTGCGTGACTCAATCAGTGTTTTTAAATAGACCTGCCTGGCCTCGGCTTCCAGTTTTGATCCTGCTTTATCGACGGCAGGGACTTCCAGTTCTTTTTGTTTGGCTTCAATATCCTGTTTTGCCGTTAACGTTTCCTCGCGAATGAGCTGTGGACGAGCCTGTTGCAAAACCAGTTCATTTTCCAGTTTTTTTATCTCGTCGTCTAAACTGCTTGTTTTTCCTTTCTCAAGAATCAGGCGCTGATCCAATTCTTCAGTTGGGATATTGCCAAAATCCTCAGGTTTTTGTTTGGATACCTTTAGCAGCATTTGCTCAATTTCTTTTTGCAGCTTTTTGGTTTTCTCTGGCGCTTGTTTTATAGCCTGATTAAAGTCAATTGTTCGCGCTTTAAAGCTTTCGCTGTTGCCTAGATTATCTTGCGCGGATTGGTAAATTGACAGCACTTTGGATTTTAGCGACTCATCAAGCCCTTGCCGGGTGTTGATAGCCTCAATTTTGGATTGGATTGTATCTTTAGTAATTTCAAGGGTTGTGTTTATTTGTCCGGTTTTTGGAGAAACAGTTTTAGCCCACACTTCAGCTGAGCCGAAAAAAACAATCAGTAATATGAACAACAAAGAGTGAATCTTGGAATTAACAACAGGAATATTAATGTTTTTCATAGAGTTAAGCTAAAAACGGGAATAAAAAATGGATATCAGGAACGGGTCATTGCTGAATAATAAACCGCTCAACTTTATAGGAGATGAACAGTTTTTGTGGCTATGGTTTGTAGACAATTTCAAGATAGATGCAGCAGGTCCGAACCACGCTGTTTTGCCCAATCCATTGATAAGCTATTTGACGGTGGTCATGCAGAGCTTTAACAAATCCCAACGAATTTTTTTTAAAAAAATTTTATTAATCAGTAGCCTACATTATAACACATACAGGATTAAAAATTATTTCCAAGGTCTATGGAGTTTGTGATCGATAATCCAGGCTTGAATCACTTTAAAGCGACCTGTTGAGGTCTTTTTCCCAGCAGATATTAAGTATATCTTCACGGGGTTTTTACTTTTTTTGTAAATTAATTTTCTACAGCCTATATATACCTGAAGTTTTACTATAATTAAAAAAACCAGTTACCGTATTCATTGAGCTATAAGGTTTATCGCTGGGCTTTGCGTTTAATCTTGCAAATCCATCGAATAAATACGCCTGTAAGCTCGACCAACCCCCACTAAACGGGGATATTTCAGTATATATTTTATCTATCCTTTTTATGAACAAACTAGAGATTCCAAATGAAGTCAATCACCTTGCTGCTGCCGGGCTTAGAAAATCTGCAATTAATCTTGTTATAGATGCGTTTGAAATTGATGAGGAAGAAGACATATTAGATATCCATGAAATTGAGGCTGTCCTTATCGAGAAGGAATTTAGCAGGGATGATCTGGATGAGCCGGTTGAAATCGATGAAATACAGGGTCAAGAAAATACCGCTAATTTCCTTACTAACGAAATAGAAACAGCAGGGAAATTGAACCGATTTGAAAAAGCGAAGCAAATAGCCACTGAAGTCATTCAAAACTATGGTTGGGGTAAAGAAAATATATCACTGCTTGAACAAGTTTTTTTTGAAAACGGTTGGGGAATGGCTCGAGTTTCAATTGAACGGGAATTAAATGAAGGACTAATTCCGGAAGAGCTTGAATTAGCTTTGTTTATTCGTCAACTATGGACAGAAAACCAACAATACTGGATTTCATTCAAACACATCACCTCTAATCAGCCCGGTCAAGAATCGAGAGCTGCTTACAAAAACATGAGTTGGGCCGAATCCTTACGTATCATTCGATCGTTTAACATTGTGCCGTCGGAAGAAGAGCTACAGTTTTTTATCTATCAAATTTATGACGATTGGTACTGTAGTACAACACTGCAAAGACAATATAAGGCTTTCTTCAATTATCTAAAATATTGCACCAGTTTAGGCCGGCGCTCCTTAGCCGAAAACGAAATATTTTCCTTTGCAGACTCCTGCTATAGATAATCATTCTGAGTTTCCTGTCTTTTTTGATCGTTAGCTCAAAGTGAGTTTTGAGGACATCCTATTGGGACTGGACAGGGACGCAAATTGCGCGTTATTCTCTAGCACCTCAAATACTCCTTAAATTGGTGCACCATGAAATTTACACCTGTATTGTTACCTAGTCTGATCGAGGCTATAGCCGATGTGATCGAAAAAAACGCTGAAGAAGTGACTGCTTTGGATCAAGCTATCGGAGATGGCGATCATGTCACTAATTTACAACGGGGTATTCAAGCGCTCATGGCGCAACGAGATGAATTAAGCCAATTGGATTGGGTTGCTGCCTTGCAGAAAATCGGCATGACTTTAATGTCAACAATAGGCGGCGCATCCGGTTCGCTGTATGGCACATTATTCATTGCCCTTAGCAAAGCTGCGCGTGAGCAATCATTAAACCTGCAAAGCTTTGCCGGCATTATTACCAAAGGCATAGATGCAGTAAAGCAAAGGGGCAAGTCGGATGCAGGGGAAAAAACCATGCTCGATGTTTATATTCCTGTGGCGGATTACTTGCGGACCGCTGCGGCGAATTCCGTTGCGTTACCGGAAGTTTTGGCAAATATCCCGCAGGTTGCCATCGCAGGTATGGAGGCTACCCGCGATATGGTGGCTACCAAGGGCCGCGCTTCTTTTCTGGAAGAACGCTCTCGTGGCCATATTGATGCGGGCGCTAAAACCGGTCAATTAATGATTTGCGCCATCGTTGGCGTATTGGCTGAACAGTTAGGAACGATAGCTAAATAACCCGCATAACAATGGTTCTATCGTTGGGTCGGCTTTCGCCGCGTTCTTCGCGGTTAGAGCCGATCCCGCAAAAATAAAAATGCTCAAGTTATTTTCATTCCTTAACAACTCCAACGTAGCGCCGCGGTATGAACCGGGGCATCCCAAAGGCCCAGCAGTTCATCATCAAACAGGCTCAGGGTTATTGAACAACCCGCCATATCGATGGATGTGGTGTAATTGCCAACTAAAGACCGGGCAATTGTGATACCGCGTTTTTCCCAGTATTGAGCCGCCAATCCATAGATCAGGTGCAATTCCATTAATGGTGTTGCGCCGAATCCGTTCACATGCAGTAACACCGGCTGGCCTTTTTTCGGCTTTAATTCTTCATCAATAAGATTGGCCAAATGCTCGACAATCTCTGTGGCACTGGCTAACTTCAGGGTTTCTCGTCCACGTTCACCGTGAATACCCACACCCATTTCCATCTCGGTGTCGCTGATGTCAAAAGTGGGTCTGCCCAAGGCAGGTACGGTACAACTGCTCAATGCAACTCCCATTGAGGCGGTGGCCTGGTTGACTCTATCACCCAAATCCTTACAGCTTGCCAAATCTTCGCCTCTCTCTGCCGCTGCACCGGCAATTTTTTCTACAATCAACGTACCCGCTACCCCGCGCCGCCCTGTGCTGTGGGTTTTGGGTAAAGAAACGTCGTCACTAACCAGGACAGTTGCATTCGGGCAATCCAGCATCTCGGCGGCGATTTCGAAATTCATCACGTCGCCGGCATAATTCTTGACGATAAATAGAACCCCTCCGCCATTTTCCAATGCTTGCGCGGCGGCCAGCATCTGATCGGGAGTTGGGGAGGTAAATATCTGACCCGGGCAAGCAGCATCCAGCATCCCTAAGCCGACAAAACCGGTATGCAAGGGCTCATGTCCGGAACCGCCGCCGGAAATCAGCGCGACCTTGCCTGGTTTGGGAGGATAAATGCGTCTGACAAAGTGAGGATCGGCGTTGAGTTGGATAATATCGGCATGGGCCTTGGCAAAACCGAGCAGGCTTTCGTCAAGCAGAGTATCGATCGAATTGATGAATTTTTTCATGGCGGCGGCTCCTGGTGTTTTATGTTTTATGTACGTACGTAACAATAATCGTTTAATTTTTTTATCAACTACTTATACAGGTAAATTTCGCAACGCTTGCGTCACGGCACGAATATCAGGCTTGATCCAGGTTGGCTGATAATTCGCTGCTTTCAAATCGTCCTCGGTAGACACGCCCGTCAACACCATAATGCTGCGAATGCCGGTGCGAACAGCGCCGAGGATGTCGGTCTCCAGACGGTCGCCGATGGCCACCGTCTCATCAGGGTCAACGCCCAGTAAGGTGAGAGCCTGTTGATAGATGATCGGTTCCGGTTTGCCGATAATAACCGGTTTTACGCCGGTGGCCACTTCCAGAGCCGCCAGAATTGCGCCATTGCCATGGGTGAGCCCGTGTTCTGTCGGCAGTGTCGTATCGGCATTCGTGCCGATGAATTTTGCGCCGGCGCGAATATTCAGTGTAGCTGTTGCCAGTTTAGCCCAGGTCAGGGTTTCGTCTTTGCCACAGACGACAACGTCTGCGCCTTTTTTGCTTGGGTCATTGCTGTTATTCACTTCATAGAGACCGGTCAGTGTAAAACCACGCTCAATTAGCGGTTGTGTAGCGCCGTCCTCACCGACAACAAACACGCGGGTTTCAGCCGGGTTGACATGCTCACTCAGGTAGAGCGCAGTGGCAATACCCGACGTCAGAATCTGGTTTTGAGCCACGGTTACGTCCATTTGTGCCAACTTGTCCACATATTGCTGCGGCGTTAAACTGGCGTTGTTAGTCGCCAGAATAAAGCGAATTTGCAGTTTATGCAGGGTCTGGAAAAAGTCTGTCAATCCGGGTATCGGCTGTGTGCCATGCCATAAAACACCATCCATGTCGATGATAAGTGCGCGAATATTTGTAAATGGTTCCATGATAATTGTTTCTCACAAAATAGGATTTGTCGTGTGCTTGAATGCTTGTTAATGGGGGTTCTGCCTTTTTCAGTAAATAATAAACAAATAACAAAACGTAAGCATTACCTACCCGGCTTTATGGTAGAATTGTATTATTGCCCCGATAGCTCAGCCGGATAGAGCGGTCCCCTCCTAAGGGACAGGCCGGTGGTTCAAATCCGCCTCGGGGCGCCAAGCATACAAAAACAGATATTTATTTGCGAACCAGCATTAGCAATACGTACCTGACCCCGCCACTATCAATGAACGGTAGCCTTGGATACTTCTGCAATCAATCAATGATTGCTTGCCGTACTTAAGTCGAGTTTTCCGTGCAATAAATTCATTTTTTATACAGTGCTGCAAGATATAAATCAATAGCAGCTCTTCAATTGAGACCCAACACATGCCATTTTCCAAACTCGGTTTATCAGCCCCACTCTTACGCGCCATTGCTGATGCCGGTTATTCCACGCCATCTCCTATTCAGTTACAGGCAATTCCAGCAGTTTTAAACGGTCATGACCTACTTGCCGCCGCTCAAACGGGTACAGGTAAAACGGCCGGCTTTGCCTTGCCCATCCTGCATCGTTTATCTCAACATACCTACGGAGCGAACCGCCCGGTCAGAGTGTTGATCTTAACGCCAACCCGCGAGCTTGCCGCACAAGTTGGTGAATCGGTAAGCAAGTATGGAGCCCATTTGCATCCCCGTTTAAAAACTGAAGTCGTGTTTGGCGGGGTAAAAATCAATCCGCAGATGATGCGCTTAAGAGGCGGTGTCGATGTTCTGGTGGCAACACCGGGCCGTTTGCTGGATTTAGTCCATCAAAATGCAGTCAAGCTGGACAAAGTGGAAACACTGGTACTGGACGAAGCGGACCGGATGCTGGATATGGGCTTTATTCGCGATATTCGTAAAATTATCGCGCTGCTTCCGAAAAAACGCCAAAACCTGTTGTTTTCAGCAACTTTTTCAGAAGATATACGCAAGCTCACAACGGGATTGCTGGTAAATCCTATAAAAATCGAGGTGGCGGCTCGGAACACCGCAGCCGAAACAGTTGAGCAAATAGCTTTTCTCTGCAACAAAGCCAATAAAGCAGAACTGCTTTGCCATTTGATAAAAACCAATGACTGGCAACAGGTTTTGGTATTTACCAGCACCAAGCATGGCGCTAATCGGCTCACTGAAAAACTCAACAAGGTGGATATTAAAGCTGCCGCTATTCATGGCAATAAAAGCCAGGGTGCAAGAACCAGTGCATTGGCGGGTTTCAAAGCAGGCGAAATCCGAGTATTGGTGGCAACCGATGTAGCTGCGCGAGGCATTGATATTACCTTGCTTCCGCATGTAGTCAATTATGAACTGCCTCGTGCACCTGCCGATTATGTGCATAGAATAGGCCGAACCGGCAGGGCTGGAGAGGAAGGGAAAGCCGTATCCCTGGTTTCTCATGATGAATACACTGCTTTGCGCTTGATTGAAAAGCTGATTGGTACACCGATTAAACGCGAACAGATTGCCGGTTTTGAAGCTTCCGAAGTCGCGCCGCCATTACCGCCTGAGCCACCACGCGCGCCACGGCCAGGCAGAAATTCAAGTCAGGCTCGTAAGCCCTCTGGCAACCAAGCCAATAAACCCGGCAGGGCTAGAAGCAGTGCTTAACGAGATTAGCAATCAGGCAATGATAGCCCTTGCCTTGCACATTAAGCTATGGGGACAGGAACTTGGCTTTCAACAGGTGGGCATCGCCGGCACTGATTTAGCGGATGCCGAAGGCCATCTGCAAAATTGGCTGGCTAATAACTTTCATGGCGAAATGGATTATATGCAGCGCCATGGCCTAAAACGCAGCCGCCCGGCTTTATTACAGGAGGGAACAGTCAGTGTCATTTCTGTGCGGATGGATTATCTGCCGGAGTCTACTGCCGCCATGAATCAATCTCTGGCCGATCCGGCTACAGCCTATATATCTCGCTATGCCCTGGGTCGTGATTATCACAAAATGATGCGCAACCGCTTGCAAAAACTGGCCGATAAGATCCAGGCGGAAGTGCGTTCATTCACGCAAAACCGGGAACTTGATTCAGGAATGCGCGCTTTTGTTGATAGCGCGCCCATTTTGGAGAAAGCCCTGGCTGAAAAAGCGGGTTTAGGCTGGATAGGTAAACATTCCAATTTAATTAACCGCAAAGCCGGCTCATGGTTTTTCCTGGGGGAAATCTATACTCATTTACCGCTACCGTTAGACAGTCCGGCCACAGCGCATTGCGGCGCATGCACTGCCTGCCTGGAAATTTGTCCGACAAAAGCGATTGTTGCGCCCTATCAGGTGGATGCAAGGCGCTGTATCTCATATTTAACGATCGAATTGCAGGGCTCGATTCCTGAAGAATTAAGACCGCTAATGGGTAATCGCATCTATGGATGTGATGACTGCCAAATTATTTGCCCGTGGAATCGATTCGCCGGAATGACGGGTGAAGCTGATTTTAATCCCCGGCATCAGCTTAATACCCGGCAATTGCTGGATGTTTTCGCCTGGAGTGAAGCAACATTCCTGGCAAAAACTGAAGGCTCGGCGATACGT
>JBBQCU010000029.1:0-14263 GCA_038319065.1 Methylococcales bacterium | reverse complement strand
CTTGACTTAGTACTTATAGCCAAAATAGAAGGCAAAAAAATCACCCAAAACAAAATGGCACAGTTAATTTTTCCAAATGAATATAACGTTAATATCGTCGATAGATTAAGCAAAGTTACGAAGCCAGTGGCGGAAGAGTTAATCAAAAACGAGATATATAGAACGCTAACGACTCAGTTAGTCTTTGAAAAAGCAATTGGAATGAAAAGTGTCAAAAATCATTCCGGAATATAACAGCGCTTAAATCATTCCGGGGCTATTTGCTTCAAATTCGACCTCTGGAAAAGGCAAAAAATCTGCCTACAATGGGGAACCTTATCAATCCATAAGGTTCATTAAATGCCCGCAACAACTCAACAACTACCCGAAACCGGATTCTTGAGAATCTGGCAGATCATTGGCAACCCCAAAGCCTTACCACCGACACCCCCACTAATCCCCATCGGACGAACCACATTTTTAAATGGCGTAAAGTCTGGCAAATATCCAAAACCAGTCAAGCTGGGTGAAAGAACTACCGCCTGGAAGGTTGAGGATATACGCGAACTTATTGAAAAAATGGGATCTTAACTGTGGAAAGTTTAGGCACTGCCCAAACTGTGAATGTGGGCAGTAAGACAAACAATGATATACAGCGATGTGATTATACCAGTGCCAGCCTTGATGACTATATAAAACCTGATGATACTAATAAGCTAGTTGCTAATGATGAAACTAATTTTTCGACTCTGCCACTTTTTGAAAAGGCGTTAGAGAAAACCGACAAAAGCGACAAAACCGACTCTATAGCGATCAGCAATACTGATTTTATGCGGGGAGTTTTTGGCGAAGTAACCGGTAAGGAGCGCCCGGTGGTCGTCAGTTTCCCAGGTAATCCGGCGATGGTCGGTAAAGGCGCATGGTTTGGCAAACCATGGATTGCAGACAAAACGCTTTTATCTGTCGATCATAATAATTACACCAGTTTTGCCACCTTTAGGCCGGATGATGAAGGCAAGTATCGGCGGCAAAAGAAACAGTTTGCCGCGCTGTATGCGGTGATGCTGGATGACATAGGCGTCAAAGTACCACTGGATAGAATGACTCTTGATCCTAGCTAGATGATTGAAACGTCCAAGGATAATTACCAAATCGGTTTTATCTTGTCCGAGCCTTTGACTGAAGCGGCGGAAGCTGATCGATTATTAACGGCAATCATTGATGCAGGTCTGACTGATCCCTGTGCAAGTGGACCCTGTTCACGATTGGGTCGCTTGCCGGCCGCTATCAATGGCAAGCATCAAAACGACGATGGCTTAATCTGGCATTGTGAAATAAAAGACTGGCAACCCGAACGCCGTTACAGTGTTCAAGAAATTGTTGAAGGTTTACAGATTGAACTGAAGGAAACTTCACAACAGCGGCGCTCACAAAACCGAAAAAGCAGTATCGTATCCGATCAGACTCAGGAAGATGAGGTCCACATCCCCCGAGCAAATGAAAATCCGGTTATCGCCGCACTCAAAATCTCGGGACGCTACAAACAACCCTTGGGCAACGAGAAGCACGATATTACCTGTCCGTGGGTACATGAACACACCGACCAAGTTGATCAAGGTACTGCTTATTTTGAGCCGAGTGAATCCTATCCGTTGGGCGGCTTTAAATGTTTACATGGTCATTGTGCTGAGCGTCGAGTCAGTGCCTTACATCGTTTTTTTGAGATCAGCAAAATCGAAGCCAAGCACAAGCCGATGATTCTGGTGCAGCCGGGTGAATTGCCGCGTATTTGTGATGCAGCGGAAAGCGAATTGGCTAAAACATTAAGACATTATCAGCGGGGTGGTGTGATAGTGACCATTACCACTGACCCCGGAACAAGCGAAACTACGGTCAAGCCGTTGTCATTACCCAGCTTGACCCGGGCATTGGCCGGTTTGGCAATCTGGCAGCGTTTCGATAAGCGTAGCGATGACTGGGTGGTTTGTGACCCGCCGGAAAAACATGCTCGCGTATTGCATGATGCAACAGTTTATCCTCATATGCCGGTATTGAATGGTATCGCTCGGCAACCGTATTTAAGGCCGGATGGCAGCTTGATGATGAATGCCGGTTACGATGCAGCAACCGGTATGTTCGGTGTCTTCAATGCCCGGCAATTTAGCGTACCTGCCACACCTACGAGGCAGCAAGCCGAAAAAGCCTTGATTGAGTTATCCGAATTGTTGAGCGAGTTCGCTTTTAAAACTGAACATGACAAAGCAGCAGCGATTTCGGGTATTTTGACCGCTATAGTTAGACCGTCACTGCTGCAAGCACCGATGTTCCACGTTAAAGCGCCCAGTATAGCCAGTGGTAAAAGTTATCTGTGTGAATTACTGACTGCCTTTGCTACACCGCAAAAAGGCACTCCCCATGCGTTTCCTGCTGATGATGAAGAATGCAAGAAGTTGCTATTAGCTGAATTGATCGCTGCACCTGCCGTCGTCGAGTTTGATAATTTGACCAGCGATTTAATCCCCCATAAGTCACTCTGTACTGCACTGACCGCTGAATTTATATCAGGGCGAATACTTGGAATAAGCAAAATCGCTACAGTCAGCACACGCACGCTGTTTCTATCCAGCGGCAACAATGTGGAGCCGGTGCGCGATATGACCCGGCGCACATTGACCATTACCCTTGATCCTGCTTGCGAAACACCGGCGGCGCGTGATTTTCGCAAACAGCCTGTGAAAGACGTCAGAGCAGATCGAGGCCCTTATGTGTCGCTGGCCTTAACCATTGTTCGAGCCTGGCACTGTGCAGGGCGACCGAAAGCGGCTTGTAAAAACATTGCCAATTATAGCGACTGGTCGGACTATTGTCGTCAGTCATTACTATGGCTTGGATTACCTGACCCGGCGGTGTGTCTTTTTGAGGCCATGAATGACGACCCTGACCGCGAATTGTTGGGTGAATTTTTACAGGCTTGGTTTACCCGATTCGGTAAAGCCCCGGCGTTGGTTAAAGATGCCATAAACGCATCGCAATCCAAAGGCATACATTTTGAGTATCTCAACGAAACATTACTGGAAGCCCTTACCGATATTGCCGGAGAACGGGACGGCAGTATCAATCGCAAGCGCCTTGGCTGGTGGATCAAACGTCATGCCGGTCGAGTGGTTAATGGCTTACGGTTGGTACAAGATACATCAACCCGCAACGCAGCCAAATGGAAAGTTGAGTCGGTTATGTCGGTTTAGTCGGTTTAGTCGGTTTTAATTCGGCACATTGCCAAAATTGGCACAGCCAAAAAATTTTTTAAATAATGGGAATCTTCATGGCAAAACGTAAACAGCAAAGTTATATCAAAGGCACGGCCAAGCATCACCGAACTGAAGGTGATTATATGTCGGCGTTACTGGATACTGTGACGCTGGAAGACTGGGAGGATGTTGTCAGCAGCGCCTTATCAGCGGCGAAACAAGGCGATGCACAAGCAAGAGCATGGTTGTCTCAATATCTTGTCGGCAAACCCACGGGCAAGGCACCGACGCCTTTAACCGTTGTTGTGCAGCAGTTAAATGGGGACAGCCCATTGATTAATAAATTGGCAAAACCAGTGATTGATCAATACGAATACCCTTCTTTATATGGAAATAATGCCTTGGAAGAGCAAATAAAGACCTTAATAGCCGTAGAATTAGCGGAAAAAATACCAAACATAAAAACTTTATCTAGCCCAGAGATGGAAAGTCTTACAGCCGATTCGGATGGGTTACACACCCGTTAAATTCACTAATGATTTCGGAAAAAATAATAAAGTGATGAGGTAATAATAGATGGGCGGATATGATAGCGGTAGAAATTTTGGGGCGAATTGTACGGATGATTATCGGTCGATTGATATACGGCGCTGGCAACGTGATGGTTATCTGGAGCCGGGACGACACATTGATTGGCAGTGGACATGCAACGGTGAGAAAGTCGCCGCTATCAGCGCTAAAGTCGAAACCGGACAACTACGCTTGATTTATTCCTATCGAAGATACAACGATGATTTGGAAAGCCTGGATTATCCAGTGCGATTACAAACAACATCCTGCAATTACGGCGGCGTGCGCTATTGGTTCACTTGTCCCGCGCTTGGTTGCGGTCGGCGCGTGGCGGTGTTGCACTTGGGTGGTAAAATCTTTGCTTGTCGTCATTGTTATCGGCTTGCCTATAAGAGCCAACGCGAAGCAATAGATGATAGGGCACACCGTAGAGTTAACAAAGTCAGGGATAAATTAAATTGGCCGCGAGGTATTCTCAACCCGACCAGCGGTAAACCTAAATGGATGCACTGGAACACCTATTATCGATTGCTCTCAATGCACAATGAATATTCCAATCAAGTATGGTTGGGTACAGCTAAAAAATTGAGGATCATGAATGAACGGCTATTGGCTTTAGGTATCCGAAAATAATTGGTTTGTACGTACTGGAAAAATAACCTACGGGTACATAACAAGATGATGTCAAAATATATCTTAATGGAACGAAAACCATGGAAAATCAACTCAACGGATAATTGAAAAACCAATTAAAAACAAAATATTATGGAACTGATACAACAAGGCATAGTAAATGGTTTAATCGCCCTAAGCGACGACGGCAAAAACAACACCTACTTGCACCAAAACAAAAGGCGCAACTACAGCAACCCTGAAGAACAAGTACAAGCTGAAACCTTTTTAAAATTAGTCCTCAAATACGGCTATCCGGTAGCAAGGATTCAACAATTCATATCGGTGAAAATGGGTGTAAGCACCAAAGAAGCGGACATGATTGTTTATCACGATGATGCTTGCATATCGCCCTATATCGTTGTCGAATGCAAAAACCCAGACGTTTCTGAGCAAGAATTTAAACAAGCCGGTGAACAAGCTTTTAGTTATGCGCACGCGTTAGCGGGGACGACTAAGTTTATTTGGGTTACCAAAGGCAATAAAGAAGAGTTTTACCGTTTTGATAAAGAGAAAAACAAAAGAAATACCGAAAATGACATTCCCTACTTTGGCGAAAGCGACACCAAAAAATACAAATATGCCAAAGGCGGCTTTTATACCGACAAAGTAAAAGGCCAAGACAACCGCATTCCCACCGATGATGTCAAACCCGTCAGCGAAAACGAACTTACCCGTGTATTTAAACAAGCCCATGACGCGCTTTGGGCAGGTGGTGAACTCAATCCTTCCCAAGCCTTTGATGAACTGGACAAGCTGATTTTTTGCAAAGTCTGGGATGAGAAAAATACCGATGAAGGCGAGCCTTATCAATTCCAGATTGTCAGTGAATATCCCGATGATGAAAGTAAAAATCTGGAACGTCTGAAAAAACGCATTGTTGCCATTTATGACAAAGGCAAAAGCTACGATCCCGAAATTTTCAATAAACCAATTGACCTAACACCCGAACGCATTAAAAGTATTGTTGAGTATTTTCAAAGCATCAGCTTTTTAGAAACCGACTTGGACAGTAAAGGCAAAGCCTTTGAAACCTTTTTGGGGACTTATTTCAGAGGTGAATTCGGACAATTCTTTACGCCGCGCAATGTGGTTAAGTTTGCCGTTGATGTTCTGCCGATCACCCATGAAAGCAAAGTGTTGGACACCTCCTGCGGTTCGGGCGGTTTTCTACTGTATTGTTTGGATAAAGTACGCAAACAAGCCGACTTAAAGTTTGATGTCAGCGATCCTAAGAAAGCCGTTGCACACTATAATCGCTGGCACGGTTTTGCAGCTAATAATCTGTTTGGCATAGAAATTAACGACCAGATCAGCCGCGTTGCCAAAATGAATATGATTATTCACGATGATGGTCACACCAACGTCATTACTTTTGACGGTTTATATTCCATTGACCATATCAATCAAAATTGCAACGGTGGCAAAGGCAATGTCGGCTTTACTGAAAACAGTTTTGATTTTATCGTCACTAATCCGCCGTTTGGATCAATTATCAAACAATCGGAAAAATCTTATATGAAAAGCGATGGACAAACCGCACCATATTATGATTTTTCGTTAAAAGAAATTAATTGGATTGATGCTAAAATCAAAGGTAAACACACGGCAACCGGACGCGAGAATCAAAGCACAGAGGTATTGTTTATTGAACAATGCCACCGTTTTTTAAAAGTTGGTGGCTATGCAGCTATTGTTGTTCCCGATGGCATTTTGACTAACAGCAGTTCGCAGTATATCCGCGATGGTATTGAAGAAAAATTCAGGATTGTCGGAGTGGTGTCCCTACCGCAAACGGCTTTTACCAACACCGGCGCAGGCGTTAAAAGTTCGGTGTTGTTTCTCAAAAAACACAGCTCAGCAACAACCGACCACATCCGCCAAACTAAAAAGAGCTTGCAGGATGAATTAACCCACAAAAACCAGCTTATCGACACAGCCAGCGCCTGGGAAAAGGCAAAACAGGCGTTACTAAAACCACTCAAAGTTAAAGATGAGGAAACCAAAGCGCAGCGGCAAGCCATCAGCGATCAATATAACGACAAGCTCAATGCCCTGAAAGAAGAACTTGAAGAACGTTATCAAGTGGAAAAACAAGCGCGGTTACTGGACTATCCGATTTTATGGCGATTGCTGAAAACATAGGCTATGACGCATCAGGTAGAACGATCCTACAAAATGATTTGCCGGAGATTACTTTAGAATTACGGCGATTTATTACAGCGATTGAAACGGGGCAAGACTCTTTTTTCGTTTAAGCCTCGATTTAGATAAAAACAAGCTGTTTTTGATAAATCGAGGCGCATTAGATGAAAGGCTTGATGTTGAATATTACCAACCTAAGCATTTTGAACTATTAGCTAAATTATTAGCGTGTAGCTATCCGCTTAAACTATTAAAGGATGTCAGTAAAAAAATTGTTGATGGTCCTTTTGGTAGTTCTGTAAAGTCAGAAGATTATGTTGAACAGGGCATTCCTTTTCTAAGAGTTGCTGATATTACGCACGGAGATGGAACTATTAAATTGGATGGCTTAATTTATATTTCATCAGAAAAACATCAAGAGATTAGTCGTTCAACAGTATTTCCGAATGATGTTGTTATTGCCAAAACAGGCGCAACAATGGGCGCGGCAAGCGTTGTACCCGAAACAATACCAGAGGCTAATATTCGCGGGGATTTAGCCGCTGTTATCGTAAACGATGCAGTTTTTGCAAACTATATTGTTAATTATATCAATACGAAAATTGGGCAAGATTTATTTTGGCGTTTAAATTCTGGAGCAACCAGAGGGCGCGTGGTTATTTCCAATTTAAGAAAATATCCTGTAATTGTTCCTGATACTGAAAAAATTGTAGAAATTAACCAAGTTGTTAAAGCTGGAAAAATACGAAAGAATCAAAAAGAAGCCGAAGCTGCCGCATTATTGGCGAGTATAGATGGTTATTTATTGCAAGCATTAGGAATTTCTTTGCCGCCACCTAGCGAAAAGAAAGTCTTTTTTTATAGCCGCTATAGCAAAGTTAGCGGCGGGCGTTCTGATCCGTTTTATCATCAAATTGTATTTGAGGAAAATACTGGCGTTGTTAAAACAGGACAGTATCAAGCCGTACCTTTAAAACTGCTCGCCGAAAAATTAATAAAAGGTAGATTACCTAAAGATACAGAAAAAAACGGAGATTTAAAGGTTGTTCAAATTAACTCAATAAATCCAGACGGACATATTGATTTAAGCGATTTATTGACCGCAAAGGCGATTTTTACACCTGAACAACAAATGCAAACAAATGATGTGCTAGTAGTCATTACTGGCGCGACTATTGGGAAAATTGCTATTTGGGAGCAAGAAACGGACAACTATTTTTTAGGTGGTGATATAGTCAAATTTCAATGCGTTAAAAATATCAATCCGCATTTTATTTTTGCGTGGTTACGTTGTCAAAATGCTCAAATTGAAATTAAAAGAAACGTGACAGGCGCGACAAACGGACATTTATCACCTTCGGATATTGGCAATATTTTAATCCCTTGCCCACCATTAGAAAAACAAATTGAAATCGCCAACCACATCAATAAAATCCGCACCCAGGCTAAACAACTTCAACAGCAGGCCGAAGCAGAACTGGAAACTGCCAAACAACAGGTTGAGCGCATGATTTTAGGAGAACACTAATGTCTTCCTCCTATTTTTGGCTTAATCAAGGAAATTTACAATGTCACAAGAGTTTAATGATATTTTGCTTTACACCGATGCCAACGGTAAGGTGAAGGTAGAAGTTATCTATGAAGAAGAAACGTTTTGGCTCAGTCAAAAAAAAATGGCGGAATTGTTCGATGTCGAAAGCCATACCATCACTTACCATCTTAAAGAAATCTATCAAAGCGGCGAGCTAACCCAAGAGGCAACTACTCGAAAATTTCGAGTAGTTCAACGGGAAGGCAACCGCGATGTAACCCGAGAGATTGATTTTTATAACCTTGATGCCATTATCGCCGTTGGCTACCGCGTCAATAGCCACCGCGCCACGCGATTTAGAATCTGGGCAACCCAAACGCTTAAAGAGTTCATCATCAAAGGCTTTGTGCTGGACGATGATCGGTTAAAGCAAGGCAAGCGTTTTGGCGTTGATTATTTTGATGAATTATTAGAACGCATTCGTGAAATCCGTGCGAGTGAACGGCGTTTTTATCAAAAAATAACCGACATTTATAAAGAATGTAGTATTGATTATTCACAAGACGACCAACAAACGCAGGCATTTTATAAAACAGTGCAAAACAAGCTGGAGTGGGCCATCACCGGCAAAACAGCGGCGGAATTAATGCGTGACCGCGCCAATGCCGATCATTCTAATATGGGCTTACAAACCTGGAAAAACGCACCTGACGGCAAGATTTTAAAAAGTGATGTTTCGGTTGCTAAAAACTATTTGGACGAAAAGGAAATCAAAGAACTGGAAAGAATTGTATCGATGTATCTCGACTATGCAGAAAACCAGGCGGCCCGGCATATTCCGATGAAAATGAGCGATTGGATACAAAAACTGGATGCTTTTTTGCAATTCAACGAATACGATATATTGCAAGATGCAGGAAAAGTAAGGAATACCGTTGCGGTTAAGCTGGCCCATGAGCAATATGAAAAATTCCGGGTTATACAAGATCGATATTTTGAAAGTGATTTTGACAAGGTCGTCAAACAAATAAAGCCGAAGGAATGAGGTTTATAATAAAAGCCTATCTAATCAATAAGTGACTGTGTTTATGACGCTTTCCGAAAGTACCTATCAATTAACCATTACCGGCACGGAAACCGATAGCCATCAGGTTTCCATTGAAACGATGACTCAGGTTTTAACCGGCGTTCAGAAAACAGTGTACTTGCTGGGAGCGGCGAAATTAAAACTACCCTTGCAAAAACGTTTTGTGCCCAATCGAGACATTAAAAATCTATACACGTTACACTGCGGTATTTCTGAGCCGGGTAGCTATGTCATTCCAATTGCGCAACCAGAGCAATCAAAGTTGCTGGATGAAACGCCGATACTGGAAGATTTCACAAATTTATTGCTCGCTGTGGGTTCAGGTGTTCAAGAAAACTTGCACAATTTAATACCTGATTCTCGCTATCGTGAAAAAGTATTGCGTGAGTTGTTGCGTTATTTACCCAAGCCTGGCAGTCGATGGGGGTTATCGTTTCAGCATCAGGGACAACCGGAAATTGCTTTGGAAAGTAAGGCGATCCGTACCGTTGAAAGTTGGTTAGTCCAAGCCGAAGAAGCAGATGCCGTCATGACGGTTACAGGGGAAATGATTCGGATTGATTTTGATAAAAACTTGGTGACGCTTCGTTATCCTCCCACTAGCCGAGAACTGGAATGTACTTATTTACAGGATATTGAAGATTCCATTATCGAGAGCCGGCGTGAATTGATTCAGGTCACCGGACGTTTCACCTTGGATACCGACGGACATCCGAAAAGTCTTACTGATGTTACCCGCATTGAACCGGTGGATTTAAGTTCGTTCACCTTCGAGTCAGTGGAGCAAAACGGGCGGAGATTAAAGCTTGATCCGGCGCTTATGCTGGAGCCGTCTTTGGATGAAGAAAGCGCGCAATTGCTGGTGGTTAGCGATGAGTCTCTTAATCTTAATGTCTATGCTCAAACTCGCGAGCAATTGGCTGATGATTTGGTGAGCGAGTTATTTTTCTTATGGGATGAATATGCAACCGAAAACCCGGACAATTTAACACCGAAAGCACAGCGATTACGGGAAAGCTTATTGAGCCGTTGCAAAGAGGATGACAGCCATGCCGCGTGATAAGCGAAAAGTCGAAGATGGCTTGGAAAAGAAAGGTTTTATTCGCAAGGAAGGAGATCATCATCGTTTTATCTATTATACCCAGCAAGGCAAAAAGTCATCGATCCAAACGAAAACCAGCCACACCCCCAAAATGAAGGAAATAGGCGACAATTTGCTCGGGCAAATGGCTGGACAATGTAAATTAACCAAGTCTGAATTTTTTAAATTATTGGATTGCCCATTATCCCGAAAAGACTATGAAGCGATTTTGGTCAAAAAGGAAATGCTCTAGTTTGCTGTAGTTTTAAATTGTGTCTAAGGATCACATCTAGGTTATAGCAAGGGTATAAAATGAAAGCACACAGTTTTAGGTTTTAGGCTAGAGAAATGTCAGCTTCATTTATGAGCTAAAATTTAGGCAATCGTTGCGGTTATTTTGCGTGATGCAAAAATAAAAAAGGATGGAAAGATGTATCAGATTTTTTGTGCATCAAAACAGAGTCACGCCGAAAATATGCAGTAACTTTGTCGGTAACTTTTAAATTCTGTTTACTAAAGACTGCAATATAAAGGCTTACAGAGCCTATTAAAGACCGGCCCTCGTACCAAAGAATACAAGGACTTAGGTTTTGATCTAAGTCCTTTTTTTATGCCTGAAATTTATTTTGGCGCATTTGTAACAAAATTCCCGCAATGCTTGCCTCAATTTTGGGCGCAAATAATCCGGTGTTACCCGGCCTTGATATTTACATTATTTATTTTGAATAGTGATTGGTGTGTTCCGTTTATGAGGAATTGCTAGCATGAAAGCGCCCTACAATTAATTCGCCGTACGGCCGTACTTCATGGAAGCCAGATCCACAGACTCCAAGTTTGTCAGTAAATTTTACAGAGGGGCTTGGACAGCGTGGCGGCTTTTGCCAATGCACATTCCTGCTAGACCTAGACCCATAAGAGCGAGCGTGGATGGTTCAGGAACAGGAAGCAACGGCATTTCGCCTCCCAATGGGTTAGAGAAACTTCCGGCCACTACCACATGCTCAAGCTGTACACCCGCAGTGCTGAAATTATACATATCAAGGTTGCCGCTGGAAGGAGGAAGCGCCAGATAACCCCAAAGGCTGTTAGTCGCTTGCTCATAGGCTAGACCTACTATATCAAGGCCTACATTGAAACTATTCAAAAGATTCCCGCTCAGATCGTACTCATTAATGACGCCTCCAGATCGCAAGGTGGATATGAAAAGATGACTATTTTGCGGATCATAGGCAATACCACCGGCTTCAACACTAATGTTGAAAAGAGTTTGCTGGTTTGACCAGTCAAAATTGGCCACTGTTACAATGTCCTGACCTGAGCAGCAAGTAGAGCCATAGTTTTTACCCTTGCCGTCGGCCGTACCATCTAAAAGTTGAGAAATGATTACACCACCGGCTGAGGTACTGCCGGTTGCGATACCTGCCAGTGTATATTCCTGAGCGCCCCCGTTGTCACGATGACCCAACCATATCGTATTAGTAATCGCGGGGGGATAACCGTGAAAAAAGGTATTGAAAGTATTGACGACTGCACCGTTCAGG
Source organism: Methylococcales bacterium (assembly GCA_038319065.1). Classification (GTDB taxonomy): domain Bacteria; phylum Pseudomonadota; class Gammaproteobacteria; order Methylococcales; family Methylomonadaceae; genus Methylobacter_C. The sequence goes on along the minus strand of JBBQCU010000029.1, from coordinate 2,409 downwards.
ATTTCATATCCTTTAGCAATACCACCATCGAAGATGTAATAAGGGGTCAGATTGCCAGCCAGAGCTGAACTACTGGTACCAACAAAAGAAAACAGCACTAAAGCAACTATGGAGCATAACTTGGTAATGTTCATTTTTTTATTCCTAAAATTAACGATAATAAAACAAGTTGGCACCTTTTTATTAATGGGGACAAACTCGATCGATTTTAAATTGTAACAAACTCAATCTTCTCAGTTTGATATTTAATAAAAAAGCATTTGCAAAGAATATTGACGTGATGCTCCCGGGCTTGTTTATTTCATCAGTTCGCGCGAATTACACTGACGCTTGTCGTTATCATAGCTGAATGCACATTGATGAGCCCGGAGGATTTGCAGAAGGCTGGCGTGGAGGAGTTCGGCAAGAATTGTGGTTTGCGACATGACGGCTTGGCAGTCAATTGCGACACATTATAGATGCTATGTTGGCGCGTATGGGATAACGGCGGTCCTCATCGGCGCCTCGTTGAAGCTCATGCCGACGATCAATGAAAAATTTCCGCCACTGCATGGCACCGACCAGTCCCATTGTTTCAGGTTCACTCCAGTTGTGCGGTGTGAACATCATGATGGCTTTGCTGCTCACCCTCTATGGCCTGCTGCGCGCCAAGGCATCCGGCAAAGGATGCGAACACTTAAACATGCGCTGCAGCGAACCCGGCCGTGGCGCTCTGGTTGCATGCGTGGCCCCTCGCGGGCAGGGTCGCCGAGCTTGGGTTGTTGATTCTGTTTCGGAATGGACACATCTGAATGTCCGAAATGGGTCGCTATGGAAATGGATAGAACTTAACTATGTAAAGTGCAGAGCTGATTACAGATAAATCTCTTCATGTTGAATATCGATTCCCAAGGCTTTGGCATTTATCGATTTCCTTTTCAATATACTCTCGCCAAGATTTTCCCGGCGGAATAGTACGATCAAAAAACACCGTCCAGCCCTTCGATTTTAGGATTGCTGTTAGGACTTTTACGCTATCTAAGTCTCTGCTATTGTAGCTTAAGAGTAACTTTTTGTTACTGAACTTGAGTTACTGTTAAAATTAATGCGTATATTGCTGTTTTGTATTGCACTTCGTTGGACAATAAAAAAACCGCTAAGCCTTACGAGTTTTATTTCCGAAGACGGCGGTAAAGCATTCTGATTAGTTAGCACGATTGATTACTCAGCGATCCCCACAAATTACCAACAAACGTTTCAGCTTCTTAAACAATAAACACTAACAGGCTTACTATGACACCACTGGAAAAAACCGAGGCATTATTCGACGAACTGGTCGCGTATTATGGCGAAGGTGAAGATCGCGAAATCCGCGCTGCCGCCAAGCTCATGCTGGTCGCACTTGCCAAGTTCAAAGAACATTGCGGCCCACGCGGAATCGATCTGGCGGATGAATATCTTAACCTGCTCAAATATGACCCGGAGAAATTCGAGCGCATCATGCAGAGCAATCGCAGCCACAGAGATGGCAATGCTAATTGGCTGGCTTAAACAAACAAAAATGCATTTTTGATTCCCCTCACCCTACCCTCTCCCACTGGAGAGGGTAGGGTGAGCCTCACGATGAATAGATACCTGATTTTTTATTAAAGGCCGTAGTACAAACCTAGGTTTGTATTACGAATGTTCAATACTTCCACAGTCTCAAACGGCTTCTACAAGCTTCAACTGCTGTTTTTAGGATCAACATTCACTTCGCGATGGTAATGCCGGGACCCGCGGATTTAGGTAGTTCGCTCACGGCCATCTGGAAAATCTGGTGGAGAAGTTGGAACCCAGCAGCATTCCAAAGATATTCCCTGTCCGGAGCCACTGCGTAATAGCGTCCCTTGTAGTAAACAGTCAGATCCGCTCCTTCCGGTTTATCTTCTTCCTCCAATATCTCCAGCGTGCGGTTTGGATTTTGGGCCACTTCGGAGGTTCGAGGATCTTTTTCCACGAAGAATTCCGGATCATCATCGATCGTCTCCCCGAGAAAGTTCAGAATCGAAAAGAAACTGCGTAAGCGGAGTTTTCCTGTCATCGGGTATTCTCCTCCTGTATACCCGGGGCGGATATCAATCACAATTTCATTAGGTGGGCCCTTCTGCGCGGCCTCGTTAATCCTGATCTTTTCCTCATTGGCAAGTAGTTCCGGATCGTAGTTAGTGATCACGATCCGGCCGGTAAGGTAACTCGCAAAAAATAACCTTCAGTTGTTTTCCTTAAATTTGAGGTTGAATAGTCATATAGTATTTCGGCAACGATGGACTCCTGTCTGTAATGCTTCAGATGAACTTGGACTTGACTTCTCCACCAACAATGGAATTATGCGACATTAGCCAGAGGCTGACAAGCCGCCAATTCCACGTTATTTAACCGCCTTTCCTT
>JBBQCU010000028.1:0-14458 GCA_038319065.1 Methylococcales bacterium | reverse complement strand
TAAAAATTATGTCCAGCTTTCCAATCGAGGTACTGTGCTCAAGCCCCGCGCTACCGGCTAAAAGCCATTCACCAACAAGTTACTGTGCATAAAAAGACACTTGTCATAATGGCCGTTATGCAAAGCTTTGCATAACGGCCATGAAGAGACAGATACGGCTTCCCAGTGAACGTCTGGTTAATCTTGAAAACTAGTCATTCAGAGACCGATAGCCACGTACCCAAAGCAGCCCTCCAAAAAGGACTGCGTTTACCAACGTATCGTATTCATAGGAGAATTCCTACCTGGGCAAGCCAGGGTTTGAAGAAAGTGAATAAAAGTCCAGCTGCGGCAAGCAACGATGACCGGAATCACACCTACTTTGTAGCGCAACAAGGCCAGCAGTGCGGCAAAGCCGATCAAGGCGGCAATCACATCAAAACATCCGGCGAAACCTTGCGGCCAGAATACGTGATACGCAAAAAACGCCGCCAAGTTCAGGATGACGCCGACCACTGCGGCGGTGATGCCGGTCAAGGGTGCGGTATATTTCAAATTGCCGTGCGTGGACTCGACCAAAGGGCCACCCGCCAAAATAAACAGAGCAAAGCATAGGGTCAGGTCTTGCAATCACGCTCCGGCCTAATATTAGCCCGGCCGGGCATGCTGTTTATGCCCGGCATCTATACTGGACTGCACTAGCGCCTAATGGGCGATTTGTCTAAGATGGAGATTAGCCTTTCATCATGCCCCCGGAATTTGTTTCGGGAACATTAAAAAAATGCCTTCAATACCAGCGATACAACGCCAGCCAATAATACGCCAAGCATCCATCTGTTTAGCTTTAATTCACCATCAATACGCTCAAATCGGAGATTCATGTCGGTCTTTATATCGTTTTTGGCTTCGGTTAAGTCATGCTCCATACGGGACGGGGTTTTGTAGCCCCGTCCCGAACGTTTTGCCGCTGACTGTATCTTCGAATTAACCCCGTAAGGCGGATTCGCCCTTAGGCAATCAGTCAAAATCAAAGCAGATGATACTGAATGTTTATCTGAAGAATCCAAATAGCATGGCGGATTACTAGCGCGAAACCGACCTGCGAGCTAATTTAATTTCAAGTTCACATCCCACTGCTTCTGCGTATTTGCGTAAAGTAGCTATGGAAGGAGAATGTTTATTACTGCCGCCACCGGATTCCAGGCGGGCAATTGCCGGTGTTTTGGTACCCATGCGTTCAGCTATTTCGGCTTGGGTTAAGCCCGCTGCTTTTCTTGCCTTTAGCAACTCATCAAATAACATAAATTCCGGATTTAGCTTTTCATATTCTGCTTGAACTTCCGGATTTGAAAGGGCCTTTTTTCTAAATTCTTCATGAGTTAGCATTTTTTACCTCAACCATTCTAATTTTTGCCAGCCTTAAATCGCTGACAGGAGTTTTATTTGTTTTTTTGATGAAATAATGGAGTAACACGACTTTCTTACCTTTAACCGTGCAATAAAATACTCTTGCAATACCTTCTTCGGCTTTCACGCGCAATTCAAATAACCCGTCACCCATCGGGCGAGTATGAGGCATACCAAGATTTGCACCATGAATTTCTATTCGCTCAAGGTAGTGTAAAAACTTTGCCAATATACCAACCGGTAGCTGGAGCAATTCATTCTGTAGCTTTTCATCGTAAAAAGTAATTTCCCATGCCATATAAAATGTTAACGGATTTGTTAATTTATTACAAGTATTGATGTTGTATTCTTAAAAAAAGCATGGGGTCAAAAAAAAGCATGGGGTCACAAAAAAAAGCATGGGGTCAGGTCTTGCAATCAAGCTCCGGCCTAATATTAGCCCGGCCTGGCATGCTGTTTATGCCCGACATCAATACTGGAATGCACTTCCGACAAATGGGCGATATGTCCAAGATGGACAGTAGCCTTTCAGCATGCCCCCGAAATTTGTTTCGGGAACATTAAAAAAATGCCTTCAATACCAGCGATATAACGCCAGCCAATAATACGCCAAGCATCCATCTGTTTAGCTTTAATTCACCATCAATACGCTCAAACCGAACATTCATGTCGGCCTTAATTTCGTTTTTGGCTTCGGTTAAGTCATGCTTAGTGACGAGCCCATCCTGAGCTTCGGCAATCACAGGACAAGCGCCTCGGCTTGCTCTTGTGGAATTCCGGCGGATTTAAGTTTATCTACCAACTCACGTGTGTCAAAGGCAATAGTGGCTATGGCCGGTCTCTCCTGTTATTTTTTTCTGGTTCCTAAGCTCAGTTCTCATCGTTATACACAAGTGTCACCAAGCCCGTCATTCCGGATTGCCGGAATCCAGACTACATGGATGTATTTAAGTTCGCCATCCATGGACTGGATGCCCGCTTCCCGGCGGGTATGACGAATTACCTGCGTACTTGTGTATAACGATGAGAGTTCAGTTTGGGAACCCAGTTATGGAAGCACCAGCTTCCGGCCTAATTACACCAAACGATATGAGTGGGTCTGTCGTACCATTCCGGCAAATGCCGGAATTATTTTTCCACTACACCTTAAAATCAAGCCAGTTTCCCGCCCGCGATGACTAATGCTTTTTTAAGTGCGTCATCATTGGTCGCCAAAGCCAAACCTTCACGTAGAGCTAATTCTAGATAGGAAGCGTCATAGGTTGATAGCCCAAAACGCCGGGCTATTTGCAGCGTATCGCTTAGCGCCTGCTGACTAGAACGATCATCGATTTCGATAGCCATGTCATGTAATATACCTAAAAACTCGGCACTCCTGGCCTCTTGCAACAAGCCCTTTGCTTCTGCTCTAACAATAACATTTCCCACCTCAAGAGCCCACACGAAAGGCACTACCGCAGCATTATCTTCTTGCGCCAAAAGCTCAAGAATTCGTGCCGAATAATCAAGCGCATTCTGAGTTCCATCGGCAAATAACCAACGCATCACAACTGAATTATCCAAAACAAACCGCATCAATCGCGCCCTTCTCCAATTAACGCCTTAATATCAACACCCGAAATAAGAGGCTGGTCAAGTATAAATTGCTGCATTCTCTGAGCGGCTTTAGCACCGTTACGTCTTAGTTCAGTTCCGGGTGGGACAAGATCAGCAACGTGTTCACCTCGATTTGTAATATGAAATGCCATACCAGAGCGTGCTTTTCTCAAAAATTCAGAAAAGTTTGTTTTAGCATCGTAAGCGCCAACTTCTTTATAAATAGCCATAAAAGCCTCATAAAATAAACTAAGTAGACCAGTATACAGACCAGTTAAAAAGTATCAATAGTCAATCTTACCCAGCAAAGCAAGAATAACTGCTTATTAAACCTCTAAATGATAAACCCCCGTCGCTATCTCCAAGCCAATACGGGCTTCAATCAACTGTAGCTGTAATGCAAGCAGCTCTATTTGTTTATCCGTCAAATTATTCCAACTGACGTAATAATTGAGTACATCAATTTGTCCATTTTCGATGGCCAGTTTGTAGGCGTTTACCAGATTTTCCAGATCAGGAAGCGCCTGATGAACAGCTTGAATTTGCTTGTTTAAAGAAGAGATGGTCACCAGCAATTCGGCAACATCCGCTTGCGATTGAAATACCCTGTTAGTGTATTCATCAAACAATTGCTGTCGTGTCGCTACGGCAAGGGCAATCTGCCCCTGATTTTGGTCGAAAATCGGCAAGGTCACCGTTACACCGGCACCCAGCGTGTAATAGGCACTGTTATTTTTGGTCTGAAGGAAGCCGATGCTGATTTTTGGAAACTGTTGTAATACCGCTATATGGACTTGTTCATCCTGGTTTTTATAACCTTGTTGTAACGCCATTAAATCCAGACGCCGATGACTCAAATTTTGCGTTAACTTGTCGTAAGCGGGCGCAGCCCATTCGTCAGTTAAAGCTATATCTTGCTGTAACTTGATAGACTCATCAGGTTTAAGTCCCAACGCTCTTTTCAGGCGTTGCTGTTGCTGGTTTTTTTGCTGGATTACGGCTTGCAAGCGAATATCGGCGCCATTTTTAGCGCTGATAGCCGCGACTCGATCCAACTCTGTAATCAGGCCTTCATCAGCGGCCTGTTGCATCCGAGCACGATTGTTTTCAAGAAGCTGCACCATTTCTTCCAGCAACAACTCCTGTTTACCGTAGACCAGCAGTTGATAGACAGCCGATTTTGCGGCCTGGGCAATCTGCCATTCCTGCCAAGCAATATGTAAATCAACAGCTTGTTGTTCTGCTTCTGCCGCGGTTAATTTATTCGACTGCGTTATCAGCGAGGTGACTTCCCAGGCAAGCCCCAGTCCAAGACCGGTGACCTTACCCTGATCAAGCCCGCCGCTTAATGCGGCGAAGCTATAGGAGAAAGTGGGATTCGGCAATAATCCCGCCTGGAGCAACTGCGCATTGGCGATGCCATGATGATCCCGTGCGGCGCGTAATTCAGGATTATGCAACACCGCTAAAATAGCCGCTTCATCCGGCGATAAACCATCCTGGATATTAAACGGTATTGGTTTGAGCAAAGGGTGCTTGATTTGTGCGGCTTGAATACTTAACTGTTTCGTAGTGGGGGTTTCAAGTTGCTGTTGAACGGCTTCGTCGGTCAGTGTTTTTGATTGGTATTGAGAACAGCCCAGCAGTAAACAGAATAATCCTGCCGGTAATAATTTAATTCCGTTATTTTTCATAGTGTATCGCTCGGGTGCGATTAAAAGTGCGATTTAACTTAAGGCAAACGACCATTCTCTAGATATTACGCAAATTAAATCCTCACTTTTAAACACACCCATATCGCTCTGCTAATTATCGAAAGTGAGCACAATTTTAAGGCCTGGATTGTTATCCGATAACGTTATCGTTCCATCATGAAGATCAGCTATGGCTGCAACTATGCTCAGGCCAAGGCCGTTGCCTGGCGTTGTCCGGCTTTGTTCAAGCCGGTAAAAACGCTGAAATACTTTTGGGCGGTATTGTTCGGCGATACCGGGGCCGTTATCGGCAACAGTTAATTCAGTTCGTGTATCTGACGAGTGAAGACTGACCGCGATTTGTGTATTTTTAGGCGTGTGCAGGATGGCATTATCCAGCAGATTAAAGGCCAGTTGCGTCAGTAGTTCTTTATCCCCGGTCATGTTGATGTCCTTTTCAATGTCTGCCCTGATCGTTTTTCCCTGTTCCTCTGCAACAGGTTGAAGTGCATCGATCACCGAAACAACGATGTCGCTGAGATTGATGGTTTTGAAACCGCTACGGCGGGAGCCGGATTCAATCTGTGAAATTCTCAACATGGCCGAAAAGGTATCGAGAATCGAATCGACCTCTTCGATGGCGAAAGTGATTCTTTCCTTGTATTGCTCTGCCGGTAGATTCCTGGTCAGAGCGTCCTCAAGCCTGAATTTTAAATGACTGACCGGTGTGCGCAGATCGTGTGCGATGTCATTGGAAACTTGCTGAATGTTCACAATAAGTGCTCCAATTTTATCGAGCATCCGGTTTAACAATAGAGCCAGGTTATCCAGTTCATCGCGGCTTTTTGAAACGGGCAGACGGTGCTTAAGATCGCCCGCGATAATGGCCTGCGTTGATTTGGTAATGCTGTCGATTTTTCTCAGGAAAGCACGGCTGAGATACAAACCTCCGCCTGCACCTAGCAAGATAACTAAAACGAAGCCCCAAATAAAAGCCTGAATAATTGCTTTGCCGGCCTTTTGAATATAGTCGCCGTCATGACCAACACCCAGCCAGACATTGTTTGGCAAAGCCATAACCCTGATGTAGAGAAGTTCTTTTCCAGGTTTATTGCCCGCCGGTGACCGCATAACGTTCTGCCAGCCCGCAGAAGGTCGAAAATGATTGAAACTTCCGGCTATCAACCGGATATTTTGATCGATAACGCCGTATTCAAAAAGAGTATGAGCTCCCCGATCATCAACTTCATCAATCTCGTCTTTTAATTCGGTTATTCCGCCTGAATCATATTCGGTTTTCAGCCGGGCGGCTTCCGTTTCGATACTGTTTTTAAGTTGCTGCTCCAGAGTATGGTTCGTCAACAAATAAACGGTTATGCCGATGGACAAAAACGAAAACAAAAAAAGCAGCAAATATAAAGCTGAGAGTTTAAAGCTGATGGTGCCGACCATGCTAGGCAACTTCATGAATCATATATCCTGCGCCACGAACCGTATGAATGAGATCAGACTTGCTCCCGGCATTCAGCTTACTGCGCAAACGGCTGATATGGGTTTCAACAATATTGGTTTTGGGATCAAAATGAAAATCCCAGACGTTTTCAAGCAGCATGGTGCGGGTTACCACCTGTCCGGCATGGCGGACAAGATACTCCAGTAGGCGAAACTCGGTTGGCTGAAGATCAATGAGTTGTCCGCTACGCCTGACGATTCTTTTCAGAAGATCAATTTCAAGACCTGAAACCTGCAACACTTTCTGATCCACCGTTTCCCTTGGCCTACGCAGCAGCGCATTGACCCGTGCGCTTAGCTCACTGAAAGCGAAGGGTTTGACCAGGTAATCGTCGGCGCCTGCATTCAGGCCTTCAACACGATCATCAATCCCGCACATCGTGGTCAGGAATAATACGGGCACATTATCGCTAGTGCTACGCAATGTTTTTACCAAGGTGAGTCCATCCAGGTGAGGTAGCATCCGATCGACAATAAGCAAGTCATAGCTTCCATCCTTGGCCAGAAGCAGGCCTTCATAACCATCCCTTGCCGAATCGACACTATGTCCTGTCTCCTTCAGGCCGGTTGAGACATAATCACGGGTCTCATTGTCATCTTCAATAATTAATATTTTCATGTGGTTATACCTCCCATCATCCCAGCCTTCTCCCTGAAGGGAGAAGGGGGTGCCCACTTGTGTAGATAAGGATGTCTTATCAATCAAGAGCATCGGGATCTATTGCACTGCATTAAACTTACTCTTTCTCGTTTTCAGTGCCTTCTTTAGACTCATCCTCCAGAGACACTTTAACGACCTTGCCGGTTATGCCATCGACCATGACTTCATGAATCTTGCCGTCTTTGAGAACCTCGATTTCGAACTGAACGGTGTTTGATTCATCATCCAATTCAGCTTCCATGGCTTTACCGCCGACGTTCTTCTCCGCTGCTTTGATGGCTTCGGTTAAAGTAATTTTGGCCTCGCTAAAAAGCTTTAATTCTTTTGCTTCTTTTTCCTTCGATTCACCTGCTTGTGCTACGTTAGTTGCAGTGGCTGTTATTATGGCCATTGTAAACACTGCTGTCAGAATTTTATTGGGTTGTTTGTTCATTGATTAATCCTCTTTCCTATCAGGCGGAATTGCCTGAGTTCAGAAATAGAATAGCCTTAATCACATTGCGAGAAGCCTACCAAAACTATACAGTTTTGTAATGTTTTTTCTGCCGGCAAACTTGTCCTGAAACATAGGCATCGATACAACCAGTTGCTTTACTTATGATGATGGGGTGTGAGCCGCTAGATGATAGGGTTGATAAACCTTTTTGCGACATTGTTTTAAGTTTTTCGAAGGTAGACAAGTTATGAAGTCAGTTTTTGTTGCTATGAGGAGTTACCGTGAATCAGAAAGAAATCGATAGACTTACCAACACCGTAAACAGCAAGGAACCGATGCCTGTGTTATTTATCGGTCATGGCAGTCCGATGAATGCCATTGAAGATAATAAGTTCTCAAAGGCTTGGCGGCAAGTGGCTGAAATCTTGCCAAACCCCAAAGCCATTCTGTGTATTTCCGCACATTGGGAAACGCGGGGAAGCTGTGTCACAGGCATGGTGAAGCCACGTACTATTCATGATTTTGGTGGTTTTCCCCAAGCACTATTTGAAGTGCAGTATCCCGCTCCCGGCAGTTCGTGGCTGGCTCAGGAGGTAAAGGATGCCATGAAGAAAATAAAAGTGAGGCTGGATCAAGATTGGGGCTTGGATCATGGCTGTTGGAGTGTACTGACGCAAATGTTTCCTGCCGCCGATATCCCCGTGGTTCAACTGAGCCTGGACTATACCCGGCCGGCATCAGAGCATTACGATCTGGCAAAAGAACTGGCCCCGCTCAGGCAAAAGGGCGTCCTCATTCTTGGTAGTGGAAATATGGTGCATAACCTGAGTCGACTTGTGGTTAAGGGCAATAGTCCCGGTGATTTTAATAAACCATTCGGATTAGATTGGGCTATCGAGGCCAACGCGCTTTTCAAGCAACTGATCAACGAGAACCGTCATGCGGAACTGGCTAATTATCTTTCACTGGGTAATGCAGTCCAATTGGCGGTACCTACTCCCGAACATTACTTGCCGATGCTCTATGCTCTTGCACTGAAACAGGAAAATGAAAACGTCGTCTATTTCAATGACCAACCTGTTGGCGGTTCGCTCACCATGACATCTCTGATTATTGATGCTGAATTCAAGAATGCTCAATACGCCGGGCAAATGCTGTTGGATAGCAATTGATCAGGCGAGATAGGCTGAATTGCAAGCAATCTGTCGTAACATAACAGGGTCAGGTAACCAGCAAAAAATAAACCGCCACAGATTCGCAGATTAAACTTGGTAACTGCTAAGTCGTTATTAAATTTATTTATAATCTGTGGATCTGTGACAGGAGGTATTCTGCAAGTTACCTGATTCTTCTTCATGACATTAAATCATCGATGATTGTTTTATAAACTGCTTTAATATCCGCATTAAGTCACCTATAGGATTTCTTTTGTAATGATTCATAATGTCTTCAACTTTGTTGAAAACCTGGTCATGCATGTGGATTTGCCGTTTCATGGTGGTTCTCCGCGTTTTAAATTACAGGGGGGTAATGAGTACGATAACTGCGCATTTGTCCGACCAGGACGCCCTGGATTTCCACTTGGGTAGGATGGTAACGCATTGCTTCCATTCTGGAATTGGCCGGAATTAACAGGGTTTCGTGGGGATACTGCTCAATAAATTTCAAAGTAGCCTCGGCTTTATCAACCAGGGCCACGACGATTTCGCCATTACGGGCATGGCAACGCTGTTCGATGACAACCCAATCGCCGTCGTAGATGCCTTCCTCAATCATTGAATCGCCTTTCACCTTGAGCACATAGCAAGGCTTGTCAGTTTTGATTTCATCGGGGATGCTCATAAAGCGTTCGTCTTCAATTGCTTCAATCGGCTTGCCGGCGGCAATTATACCGACGTAGCGTAACGAGTTCGGCGTTTGAGTGGTTTCCCGGACGATTTTCTTGGCTCTTTCAGTTAAGCGGATACCCGGACGTTTACGATCCAGGGGTTCAATCAGGTCCGTTTCGATCAAACCCTGGATAAGGCGGTGCAGAGAACCGCGTGACTTTAGTCCTAAAGCAGCGCACAACTCATCAAGTGTAGGTGGATATACAAAAATGTGTTGATTTTTTTGCAGAAAATCCATGATCTCTTTTTGTTTACGGCTTAGTACGTTCATTATATTGTTCTTATTATGTTTTCAAATATAATAGCACAATACAAAAATAAGAACAATAGTAGAACAATTATTTTTTAAGTGGTAGCCTATGTGCAACTCATACCACTTATTTTTACCATCATGCACTCAATACCGCCCTGTCAGATTGTTGGTTCAGAGGACGTATTAAATCCAGGACACCCCGGACATAACGTATTTATGCCTCCCGGTGATGATCGTGACGCAGTACCGGTCGATTTGTACCTCTGTAAAGTCGTCGCGGGATTCCCATCGCCGGCGGATGATTATGTTGAAAGATCACTGGATTTGAATGAGTTGTTGATCAAACGGCCGGCAGCGACCTTTTTTATCCGTGTCGAGGGTGACTCTATGCTGGGAGCCGGTATCCACCCCGATGATATTCTGGTAGTCGATCGCTCGTTAACCCCTGACGTCGGCAAAATTGTGGTGTGTGCTTTAAACGGTGAGTTAACCGTGAAACGGCTGGCCCGAGAGGATCAACAATGGCGGCTGGTGGCTGCAAATCCGGATTATCCGGATATTGCGATTCATGAAGGCTTGGAAACCATCATCTGGGGTGTAGTTACCGCTTCGATTCATCTTATTTAGTACGGTGGAATAGCATGCAGCCCTTGATTGCTCTGGTTGATTGCAACAATTTTTACGCAAGCTGTGAGCGCTTGTTTCGACCGGATTTACACAACAAGCCGGTCACCGTACTGAGCAATAATGACGGTTGTATTGTCGCCCGCAGTGCCGAGGTAAAGGCGCTGGGGATCAAGATGGGCATACCGGTCTTCAAGGTGCGGCACTTGATTGAGCAGCATCAGGTGCAGTTATTTTCCTCAAATTATTCGCTTTATGCCGATATGTCATCCAGAGTGATGTCATTGTTAGAGACATTTTCACCGAGCACCGAAATTTATTCGATTGACGAGGCATTCTTGGATTTGACCGGAATTTGTCAGCAAGACTCTATCGGTTATGGCCTCTCTATTAAACAATCGATTCAGCAAAATACCGGCATTCCGGTTTGCGTCGGTATGGGGCCGACTAAAACGTTGGCAAAACTAGCAAATTTTGCCGCTAAAAAATGGCCTAAGACCAATGGTGTTGTGGATTTGTCCTGCCCTCAACGGCGGGAGCGGTTAATGCGCCTTTTACCTGTCAATGAAGTCTGGGGTATAGGTTCAAAATTGAATCAGCAGCTCTCGCAACTCGGCATTACCACCGTTTGGGCTTTGGCGCAGCAGCCCACCCAGAGAATGCAGTTACAGTTCAGCGTTGTTTTGGCCCGAACGATCATGGAACTAAATGGCATTTCCTGTCTGGAGCTTGCTGAAATAGCGCCGGACAAACAAGAAATCATGTGTTCCCGAAGTTTTAAACAGCCTTTAGATAATTTGATGAAATTATCCGAAGCTTTAGCCGAGCTCTGTAGTCGAGCGGCTGAAAAACTCAGAGCACAGGATTCGACGGCAGATCGTTTAACCGTGTTTATCAGGACTAACCCGTTTAATCCGCAAGAGCCTCAATATCAGCGTTCAGCAACCTTGAAACTGGCAATAGGCACGCAAGATACACGCAGGTTAATCAATGCTGCCAAGCAGTTATTGCAGGACATTTACAAGGAGGGTTACCGTTACCAGAAATGTGGTATCCAATTAAGTGGCCTTCACCCCAATAGCATGCCTGGTCAGACGGATATGTTTGCCAACCCAAAATCTTCAAAGGAGCGAGAGTTAATGGACTGCTTCGATAAGATCAACCATCGGTTTCCTAAGTCCATATCTATAGCCGCCACAGGACTAAACAAAAGCTGGCAGTTCCAGCCCGAACACATTTCAAAACGCTATACAACCCATTGGAATGAGTTGGCGATTGTAAAATGCAGCTAGGTAATCATTACTCAGAGTTAGTAAAAAAGGTACCTGCCAATCCCAGCTTCTCTGTATTCCCCTGGAACGACTAATAATCTGACAGCATGCTCAAGATGACACGCCTGCCGGGTTGATTGACAATCAAGCTGGCGTATGAAGGACCAAGTGAAAAGTGTGTGCCAGGTTAGTGGAAAACTAATGACACAATTAGTGAAAAAATCCGGGTAATGAAAGGCAGGCAACGACCCAAACCAGCCAAATTGCTTCATAGCATTAGATGTCGGTTGATGTATTTCGGTCATTCGAAATGTAGGTTATGGAATTATCTCGATCCGTTTATCATACATAAAATACAGATTAAACCGTTTAGAAAATCTGGTGTTGAAGCTCATTCTTGACAGTTAGATAAAAAAGGACGTATGTTAGCAAGACCTAGATAATAACTTGTAGCACGAAGCCGCTAACGCGGAGAAAAGCCCTTGCGACCCAAGAACTCCCAAAAGCTATTTTCTTATATTTAAAACATGAGGTCAGCACTGCAGCCACCGGGTTTGTCCAACAAACGGTTCAGAGTGTGTTTCGCTTAGCTCTCACAATCTAACCTCTTTGTTTAAATTTAGAGGCAACAGATATCCTGACATGGGGGGTAATCAAACACATATTAAGTTAAAACGACATCACTAGGAGGAATGAAACGAAGCAAAACATGCAGCGTGCTGATTGCCGCAATTATTTCCGTATCATCAATACAGCAGGCCGACGCATGCACTGGGATTACTCTTGTGGCCGAGGACGGTGCGGTCGTGTTCGGGCGCACCCAGGAGTGGGGAACCTTCGATCTTCGTTCGCGGGTGGCTATTATTCCTCGCGGCTATGCCATCCAAACTATGATGCCCGACGGGAAGAAGGGCCGTGCCTGGAAAACCAAGTACGGAGCTGTCGGGCTCGACGTACTCGAAAAGGACCTCCTCATTGACGGGATGAACGAAAAGGGGCTCGCTGTGAACCTGTTCTACAACGAAGGTTTTACGGAATACGCAGAATACAATCCCAAAAAGGCCAGCAAAAGCGTGCCCATCCTGGCCCTTGCACCCTATCTGCTGACAGCCTTCGAATCAGTCGCTGAAGTCCGAAAGGCCCTCGCCGACTTGCCCGTGGTTGGCATGCATGAGGAAGCGATCGGAGGCGCGCCACCGGTCCACATCATGGTGACCGATCGTAGTGGCAAGGCGATCGTCGTCGAGTTCGTCAAAGGAGTTACGACCATCCACGACGCCCCGCTCGGTGTCATTACGAACGGTCCGAATTACGACTGGCACATTACCAACTTGCTCAACTATGCCAACGTTGACGTGCCGCTGCCCCACCGAACGGTTGAAGACTTGAGGTCAATGAAGTTCGGGGCTGGTGCTCGTCTGTATGGTCTTCCCGGCGACCTCACCTCGCCATCCCGCTTCCTCCGCGCTGCGGCCTATGTCAGCACAGCACGGCGGACAGCCGAGGGGAAAGCGACGCTGTACGAGATATTCCGCATTCTGGACAACTTCAATCTCACCGTCGGAACCGCAGCCGCCGAGGGCGGGGGCGAAGTAAACCAGGAGGGCATGCGCAGCTCAACGATTTGGACCACTGCCTACGATACGAAGAATCTCGTTCTGCAATATCACACCATGCACAACCGTCGTGTCCGCCAGGTCGATTTCCAAACGATAGACTTCGATGCCAAACAAATCGTTCGGCTCCCACTTGACCGAGTGAAAGCCCAAGACATTGAAGAGGTGAAAGTGCCGAAAGGGGGAGAAATGATAGCTGGCGGATGGAGTGAAGCAGAGATCGACCAAACAACAAAAGACGCCGTGGCGTTTTTGCTGAGCCAGATGAATACTTCGGGAAAACTCAAACGCATAGTGCAGGTGAAAAAGCAGATCGTGAAAGGAATGAACTACGACATTACTTTTGAGCTGGACAACAATACAATTTGGAATGCTGTCGTTTACAGGGACCTTTCGGGAGAATTTTCGATCACCAAAACATCAAAGATTCAATAAATCGTCAGGGCTAGCTTCAATTGTGGCCAGCTAACAACCGGTTGCAGCGGACCGCGCAGGACCTGGCGTTGTGTGAAGGAAGAAGAGTAATGAAGTAAATCTTATACTGCATTTTGTCAGTCATTCTAGTGGCGGGGTGCGCATCACCGAAATATACCAACGATGTACAATCGATTCATTTGATCAAGTCAACCACAAGCTGTGATGGCCAGCCGTTGCCGGCATAAAAGCCGGGTACGCCAGAGATCACGATTCTACGGATCACTGTCCCGCCAAATCGAACTCTTCTAATTCATACGCATCCCTGCATCAATGCTGGTGTTCTTCTCAAAGGCGAACTCACCCTCACTACAGACAGTGGTAAAGTATTGCACCTGAATCCTTATGACCCAATAGTTGAGGTCTTGGATAAATGGCATTATGTAAGGAAAGAAGGAGATGAACCAGCAGAGATCATCGTGTTCTACGCTGGACAAGAGGGTGAGCCAATAACTATCAAAAAACCGGAAAACAAATAATCACACAACAAGAACATTCAGGCTACTCCGCAATAGCGTCGAGCCTGATGCTTTGCGTTGCGGCATCTGAGCGTAGGGTGTGGATATGTGGATCCCGATAACTAACGATCTCTGACTGTCAGCTGTTAAGGATTAACCTGTCTTTCATTGGAAACTAGCATCCGTCTTATAATGGCCGTACCTTGCCATTCAAAATCTGGGATTTTTACTACTACCACAGCCGCGAAATTTCTCATAAACTGTGGCACCCGACAGGTCATCAAAAATAGCTTGCTTTTTAATTCCACATAAACGCCGATCTATCAGCCCGCGTCATGACTATTCTGGAGGAATTTACGCCCAGCCTGGAAGTTTATTCCATCGATGAAGCGTTTTTGGATTTAGCCGGCGTGTGCAGTCAAGACCCGGTTGCCTATGGGCAGCGGATTCGGCAAACCATAAATCGCGAGACCGGCATTCCTGTGTGCGTAGGCATCGGGCCAACCAAAACGCTGGCCAAGCTCGCCAATTTTGCCGCCAAGAAACGGAAAAAAACCGGTGGCGTGCTGGATTTGTCAGATGAAGCAC
>JBBQCU010000027.1:0-14564 GCA_038319065.1 Methylococcales bacterium | reverse complement strand
CCTTGAACCTTGCGCTTTTTACCTGCTTTTTTATTGAATTTTGATCAGTTCTACATCAAATATCAGGGTTGAGTTAGGGGCGATCGGGCCTGCGCCTTGCTCGCCATAAGCAAGTTCTGAGGGAATGTAAAAGCGGTATTTCGCACCTTCCTTCATTAATTGCACACCTTCAGTCCAGCCCGGGATAACTCTGTTTAAAGGGAATGAGGTGGGTTCGCCACGGCTGTAAGAACTATCAAACTCTTTGCCGTCAATGGTTGTGCCCTTGTAATGTACAGTTACGTTATCGGTTGCTTTTGGCGAGATGGTGCCTGTACCAGGTGTTAAAATTTCGTATTGCAAACCACTTGGAGTAGTAACGATATTGGCTTTTTTTGCATTTTCTACCAGGAAAGCCGCACCCGCGGCTTTATTTTCTTCAGGTGTAGTGGCGTTGGCCATTGAAAACATAGTAATTCCTATAAGAATGACGGTGACAATTGAAATAACTTGAGTTTGAATTTTTCTCACGGTTTTGCCTTTTTGTTAAAAACAGCATCTAGTTTATCAAATAATTGATTTGTTATTAATTCATTTTGCAGTCAGCCTATTGCTTTCGGGAAGCTAAAGAAAATAAAAAGGGCAATATTAATGGTTTTTTATGCATTGGCGCGATATTTGGCGGCAAATATTGATGGCTATAAAAATAATAGATGGAGTTGAAAGAAAAATAAGTAAACCCCCTCCTAAAATACTATAATTGTAGCGGATAGAATTGTACAGTGTGATTTGGAATTTAAGCGAATAATCAATCAGGAGTTAGTGATGTATTCAGATTTGGATCGGCCTTGTCGTAAGAAATTAACGTCACATGGCTTGATTTACATGGGTGGGGAAGAACAGAAAATTACTGTTATAAATATCTCTATTACCGGGGTGCTTGCTGAATTAAATAGTGATGGTAAAGATATTGATGTTAAAGATATTTTTAATATATTACTGACGTCAACGATTATTGATTTGTATCTTCCCGAAATGCGATTGGCTGGTGAAGCTGAAGTGGTAAGGGTTGACGTCAACGAGGATCGTATTTTACTTGCTCTGGAATTTAAAAATATTGCCTACGATATAGATATGCACCTAAACAAGAGAAGAGTCTATCGAAAAATCATGCCTGACCCCGGACTTATTTTATTAGATGGTGAATATCACGAGTTTAACACTGTAAATGTTTCAGTCGAGGGCATAATGATCCGTCTTGCTGAAGCAATATCCATTGAAGAGGGCGCAATAACCCACTTCGAATTTGAACGGCTGGAATTAACTGGAAAGGCAAAAGTGATATGGAGTGATCTTACCTCCGATGGCGAAACTTTGATAGGCTTGCGGTATGTAAATATCAATGCAGACAAGATCAAAGGTATACCCACTTTTGCCCCCAGCATTAAACTGTAGACATTTCATGGAATTTACCCGCATAAAACAAGCTGTCTCTGCTTTTTTTTTTGAGTAATACCAGAGTCAAGTTAATTCCTGTCTTGGAATGTCTGTCAAAATTTAAATATATTTAAATCCAATCTCCCTCTCCCCTCGCTCCAATTGCTCCAATTGCACTCGATAAATATGCACAGTGTGGGTTAAAATATAATCTGATAATCAATCCGGAGAAAGTAATGCATGAAAAGCTAGATCGGCCCTCTCGTAAGAACTTAATATCAGACGGTTTGATTTATTTGGGGGAAGAAGAGCATGGAATTACTATTGAAAATCTTTCTATAAATGGCGTTCTTGCCAGATTAAACAGTCATAGGAAAGATATTGATATTAAATATATTTTTAATTCTTTATTGGTTTCAACAATAATTGATTTGTATCTTCCTGAAATGCGATTGGCTGGTGAAGTTGAGGTGGTAAGAGCTGATGTAGATGATGATCAAATTTTGCTCGCACTGGAATTTAAAAATATTGCCTATGATATAGATAAAGATTTGAACAAGAGAAGAGCCTATCGAAAATACATGCCTGATCCAGGAAAGATTTTATTAAACGGTGAATATCGTATTTTTACTACGGTTAATGTTTCTGTTGAGGGTTTAATGATCTCTATTCCTGAAGCAATCTCCGTTGAACAGGGCACGATAGCACGGTTTGAATTTAAGCGACTGGAGTTAGAGGGTGAAATTAAAGTAGTATGGGTTGATCCCATGCCCGATAACCGGACATTGATGGGTTTGCAGTATATACATATGGAAAAAAACTCTATTAGAGGGATACCCCGTTTTGCCCTGCCACAAATCGCATAACTTCTTTCCATCAGGTTAATTCCGGCGCCAACTATAGGAGTCTGACTCAGTAGCCAGCGTACTTTTGCTTATCTCTGCTTAACCAGTAATCAGTCGCCAATTGATGTGCTTGTTGTTGATCGTTTGCTTTGCCCAACAACTTTAGCGCAATCGCTGCGGTGCCGATGATGGCGCTTTCAGCAAACTCATCCTCAATGCTCCCCTGCCAAATTAAAGGCAGTTGCCCCGGATCGAGCTCCTCGGATTTGACGTGACGGCGCGCGAATAAAGCCGGCCAGTTTTCGTCAAAAAGTTCACCGTTGTGAACACTTTGCACCAGGCAGTCCATATCCGGATTACGTTCAGTCTCTCCGCCCTCCCCTTTAAGTACGGCTGCATGTGGCTGTTGTAATAAAGACGCGGCTTGTTGATGTACAGGCCGATAACCCGGATGGAATATGCCCTGAATGCTGTATTTTGCATTATAGGGGTTTAACAGACGTACTAAAGTATGCACAGGTGAACGTAACCCCAATAGCGGGCGCAGTTCTATGATCTCATGCAATTTCGGGCAAAAATGCTCCAGTGACAAATAACTGAAGTGCTGTTGTTCAAGTTGCTTCCTGGTCTGTTCAATAGAGCTTGAGTATTCCAGTCCCAGATATTTAAGCACATCCTGGGTATATAGTCTGCCTGCACTATGACCACCCGCACCATGCATAAAAACGTTTATGCCATTTTCTGCCAATAACAGGGCGGACAACAAAAACCAGGACAAATGGCGACGTTTCCCGGCATATGAAGACCAATCCAGATCAACTATTGCCCCATCACTGGCAAGATTGCATGATTCTCTGGCCGCCAAAACAAAACCGGCTAATTCTTCGGGTGTTTCTTCCTTAACTCGCATTAACATTAAAAATGCACCCAATTGAATTGGCAGCACTTCCTCTGCCAAAATCATTTTCATGGCTTGATAGGCCTCATCTTGGGTGAGGGGTCTTGAGCCTTTTTTGCCTTTGCCAAGAATGCGAATGTATGCTGCGAACGGATGTTCAGGACGGGGTGTTTGTTCTTGATGAGTGAAATTCATAAGGTAAAATTTAGATAATGATCGATTAACAAGGCTGCAAACAGAAGTGTTATGTAAACGATAGAATAAACAAAAGTTTTCATCGCGGTTTTGTTATCTTTTTTGCGCATCATCAACACCGCATAATAAATAAAACCAAGACCCAAAAGCACCGCCGACAACAGGTAAATTAAACCGCTCATGCCGGTTAAGTAAGGCAACAGCGTCACAATCAGCAATAGGATTGTATAAAGCAATATTTGCAAGCGTGTAAAGTCAGGGCCGTGAGTGACTGGTAACATAGGGATATTCACTTTGGCGTATTCTTCACGTCTGGCGATCGCCAATGCCCAGAAATGCGGTGGTGTCCAAACGAAAATGATTAATGCTAATAGCAGAGCGTAGGGATGCACTTCATTCGTCATTGCACACCAGCCCAACAAAGGCGGCGTTGCACCGAAAATACCGCCGATAACAATATTTTGCGGAGTCGCTCTTTTAAGGTAGAGCGTATAAATGATAGCGTAACCAAATAACGATAGAAAAGTCAGAATAGCCGTTAAGGTGTTAACTAATAAAATCAAAATGAGCATTGAGCTAAGGCCTAACACAAGCGCAAAATTAATAACATTAGCCGTAGTTAATTCACCTGTCGGCAAGGGACGCTTTTCGGTGCGGGCCATCTGGGCATCCGCTTTCCGATCAATAAAATGATTTACAGCCGCGGCTGAAGAAGCTGCCAGAGCAATGCCTAAGGTACCATAAATAAAAGGCCCTACTGGTGGCATTCCTGGCACAGCTAATAACATACCGACAACTGCGGTAAAAAGCATTTCCGCAACAACATTGGGTTTACAGAGTGTGTAATAGTTCTTCCAGGAAAACACAGAGGATTTGCTAGGCATTGTTTAATAAGTTCCAACTTTTATATTATTGTATAGAATACCGTGAACTATTGATTTATGAAATAGTCCGAAGCGCTTACTATCATGAAAGAGGGATTTATGAATAAACGATTACTATGTGCAGTCCTACTGTGTCTACCCGTGTTTACCACTAACGCGGAAACAAAAGTATTTGAACATACCTTGGCGAATGGTCTAAAGATTTTGGTAAAAGAAGATCATCGGTCACCGGTTGCAGTGTCCCAAGTCTGGTACAAAGTGGGGTCCAGTTACGAACCTGGAGGTATTACCGGTATTTCCCACATGCTCGAACACATGATGTTCAAGGGCACGGATAAACATCCCATGGGTGAGTTTTCCCGGATTATTGCCGAAAATGGGGGTGATGAAAATGCTTTTACCGGCCAGGATTACACGGCCTATTTTCAAACCATGGAGGCTTCAAGGCTGGCAGTCAGTTTTGAACTGGAAGCCGATAGAATGCGTAATCTGCACCTGTTGCCTGAAGAATTAAAGAAAGAACTGCAAGTAGTGACTGAAGAACGCAGAATGCGGACTGATGATAACCCTCAAGCAAAAATGCAGGAACATTTTATGGCCATGGCTTATTCAAACAGCCCTTATAAGCATCCTGTTATTGGTTGGCCGGCAGATATTGCCAATTACACCGTTGAAGACTTGCAAGCCTGGTATCAACGTTGGTATGCGCCGAATAATGCAACTTTAGTGGTAGTGGGTGATGTGCAACCCAAAGCTGTTTTTGAATTGGCGGAAAAATATTTTGGCGAACTCAAGCCCAGTGATATTAAACCGTTAAAACCGCAAACTGAAATCGAACAGTTGGGCGTGCGTAAAATGACCGTCAAAGTCCCTGCAAAACTGCCTTCCATTTTAATGGGTTATAAAGTGCCGGTACTGAAAACTGCTGAAAATGAATGGGAAGCCTACGCACTGGAAGTATTAGCGGGCGTATTGGATGGCGGAAGCAGTGCCAGATTAAGTTCAGACCTGGTGCGAGGTAAACAAATTGCTGTCTCTGCTGGAGCTGGCTACGGATTGACTTCAAGAATGTCCGGTTTGTTTGAACTGGAAGCGACACCCGCGGAAGGAAAAACAGTATCGGAGTTGGAAACCGCATTAAAGGATGAAATCAAGAAACTTCAGGAGAACTTGATCAGCAATGAAGAATTACAGCGAATTAAAGCCCAGGTGTTAGCCAGCGACATCTACCAGAAGGATTCCGGCTTTTACCAAGCCATGCAATTGGGGACGCTCGAAACAGTTGGCTTAGGCTGGCAAAAAGCTGATGAGTATGTTGCCAAAATCAATCAGGTGACAGCCGAACAAGTGCATGACGTTGCGCGTAAATACTTGATTGAGGATCATCTGAGTATTGCTTATCTTGATCCACAAGCCATCAATACAACCGCTGAAAAAAAGGGAGCTAAGTAATGCGTATCTATTTGTTAGGTTTTATCTTATTGGCATTTAGCCAATTCTCAAGTGCGGCCGCAAAAATTGAACACTGGCAAACACCGCAAGGCAGCCGCGTTTATTTTGTACGTACCGAAGGTCTGCCCATGGTGGATATCCAGGTTGTTTTTGATGCCGGTAGCTCGAGTGACGGACAGCAGTTTGGCTTAGCGGCATTAACGGCTGATATGCTTGACACCGGAGCGGGGACATGGAATGCCGATGAAATTGCCCAGCGCTTTGAAAGTGTCGGCGCGCTATTCAGCGTAAGCAGTTCAATTGATATGGCTACCGTATCGTTACGCACCTTGACCGATAAACCCTTATTCGATAAAGCCCTGGAAACGATGCAAGTCATCTTGACCAAGCCAACTTTTAACGAGGCCGACTTTCAACGAGAAAAAAACCGGACCTTGGCAGCTTTAAAACAACAGGAGGAATCGCCCGCTGAATTGGCCAGCATAGATTTCTATCATGCCCTTTATGGAAATCACCCTTATGCACATCCTGAATCATGTGTAATAAAAACAGTAGCCGCTCTTAAGAGCGCCGATCTGCGACATTTTTACCAGAAATTTTACGTTGCCGCCAATGCGATAGTCGTCATTGTCGGAGATTTAAGCAAACAACAAGCGGAACAAACAGCAGAGAAGCTGGTAGCCGGATTACCGGTCGGTAAAAAACCGGAAGGATTGCCGGACGTGGCTATGCCGTTAAAATCGACACAGCAACACATCGAGTTTCCGTCATCACAAACACATGTTTTGGTGGGGCTGCCAGGCACTTATCGCAAAGATCCCGATTATTTTAATCTATATGTCGGCAATCATATATTGGGCGGCAGCGGCCTGGTTTCCAAACTTTTTAATGAAGTCAGAGAAAAACGTGGCTTGGCTTACAGCGCATCCAGTGCATTCATACCGATGTTGAAACCGGGTCCGTTTATCGTAAGTTTACAAACCCGCAACGATCAAACAGCACAAGCCTTGCAAGTACTTAATCAAACCTTGGCCGATTTTATAGCCAAAGGCCCGACAGAAGCCGAGCTTATAGCTGCAAAGAAAAATATTACCGGCGGTTTTGCCATGCGCTTTGATACGAATAAAAAATTGGCCAACTATGTTGCCATGATCGGTTTTTATGATATGCCCCTCGATTACCTGGATACTTTTCAACAAAAAGTTGAGCAAGTAACGGTCACATCTATAACGGATGCCTTTAAACGCCGCGTTAATCCGCAACTGCTGCAAACCATTACCGTCGGTAAATCAACAGAAAAAAGTGCAAAATAAACTCAGGATAATCGGAGGAATCTGGCGCAGTCGAAATATAACCTTTGTCGATGCGCCAGGATTGAGACCGACACCGGCAAGAGTACGCGAAACTTTGTTCAATTGGCTGCAAAATGACCTCATGGGCAGACGCTGCCTTGATTTATATGCCGGCAGCGGCGCTTTAGGCTTTGAAGCGGCCTCCAGGGGAGCGAAGTCCGTAATTCAGGTAGAAAGTAATCCACTGGCCTGTCAAGCATTAAAAGAAAATGCCATTAAATTGGCCGCCGACCAGATAAAAATCGTCCAGTCGGACGTATTCCGTTATCTGGCAGGCGATGCTGAAGCTTTTAACGTGGTTTTTATTGATCCGCCTTTTGCAAAGGCTTTAGCCGTTCAGACCTGTCAGTGGCTGGAAGAAAAAGGCTGGTTGAGCCAACATGCAAAGATCTATGTTGAAGCGGAAAGCACGCTGAAGCTCGATGGTATGCCTCCTAACTGGCAACAGTTGAAAAGTAAGGTTGCCGGAGAGGTTGGGTATCATTTATTTGAGCGGTTGGGCTAATTGTTCTTGTGCCTGTTGCGGTATATAAAAAAATGTATTGCAATGGTGGAATTACCCGATGGCGCAATGATAAAAGCCGAAATCCATTGTTATGAAGCACATGGTATTGGAAAAGTTAAATTGAAAATAAAGAGGTGGTTAGGAGATTTGAGAAAGATGGGGTCAAGTCTTGCAATCACGCATCTAACCTACATTGCGCATAATTCTAATTTGTCAGCCAGGACTGTGCAGCGTAGCGTAACCCGACACATTGAAGCCCGCAAATGTCGGATTACGCTATCGCTAACCCGACCTGTCATCCTGGTCGGTGCTAGCGGTCTTGGGAAATCCACCATCGCCCAGAATATCGCCCATCACGTCGTTATTCATGGTCATACCGTGCTGTTCACTACGGCTAGCCAACTGCTGGGTGATCTTGCTGCTCTCGACAGCGATTCATTGCTACGTCGGCGCTTGCGTTAATATGCGACGCCTGCCTTACTGGTCATCGATGAGGTCGGTAACCTGTCCTATTCGAACCGCCATGCTGATCTGCTCTTCGAGCTGATCAATCGTTGGGACGAGCAGAAAAGCACATCAGCCTTCCGGATTGACCAATTGAACACCACAGACCTTTATACTATAAAATGCGAATTTTGTAGTGGAGATACCAGACTAATGAGAGTAAAAAGCCAGCAGCCTGACTCAACGCTCCAACTGAGCTACGCAAGCCCGCTGAGCTTTTGAAGTTAATGGGGCTCAAAAAATTGGAGTAAAAATCTATTTGTGATGAATCTATCTCTTCAGGAGACTGCAAAATGAAAAAGATGAAATTCGGAACACTGTGTGTGCATGCCGGAGAGCACCCCGACCCGTCAAACGCAGCCCACACAACGCCTATTTATCAGACATCAACGTTTGTATTTGATACGGCAGAGCAAGGAGCGGCCAGATTTGCGAAGGAAGAGGACGGATACATCTACGCCCGGCTAATGCCTAACACGCCTACTCATTCCGTTTTGATTGAAAAGATTGCAGCCCTTGAAGGCGCAGAGACTGGTCAAACTTTCTCTTCAGGTATGGCTGCAATCACAGGAGTGGCCTTCTCGTTACTAAAAAGGGGGGATCACTTGCTATCAACCGACGTGGTCTACGGTGGTACTTATGAACTGTTTGCAAAACTGTTGACCCGGATGGGAATCGAAGTGAGTTTTGTGGATACGACAGATCTTGAAAAAGTACAACGTAACCTGAAAAAAAACACCCGAATGATCTTTCTGGAAACTCCGGCAAATCCTACTATGAAGGTTTGTGATATAGCAGCTATTTGCGGAATGGCCAGGCAAGCCGGCGCTGTATCCATTGTGGACAACACCTTTGCGACACCCATGTTTCAGAACCCCCTGCAATTGGGCGCTGACGCCGTTGTGCACAGTTGCACAAAATACATAGGCGGACATGCGGATTTATTGGGGGGTGTCGTGGCCGGAAACCGTGAATTCATCGAAAATATGATACCGGTCGTCAATATAACGGGGTCCACCATGGCCCCGCACGAAGCTTGGCTAGCTATCCGTGGACTAAAGACCTTGCACTTGAGGATGGAAAAACACGCGAATAACGCATTAGAGGTAGCCAGGTTTCTCGAAGCACATCGAAAAATTACCTGGGTCAGATATCCAGGCCTACCCAGTCACCCGCAGTATGAAATTGCCCGGAAACAAATGCGCGGTTTTGGCGGCATGTTGTCATTCGGAGTTACGGGCGGCATCGAAGCGGGACGTAAGCTCATGAACAGCCTGGAGCTTTGCAGCTTAGCCGTCAGCTTGGGTGCTGTGGATACATTGATTTCACATCCGGCTTCCATGACGCATGCCGGAGTTCCGAAAGAGGTACGAATCAAAACGGGCATCACCGACGAATTGGTCAGGCTTTCTGTCGGTATTGAGGAAGTTGAAGATATTATTGCGGATCTCGATCAGGCCCTGGAGAGATTGTAGCTGACCAATCGAGATGCACCAGCTTACTAATTTGTCATATACCAAAGCCATGTAGAGTGGATACGTTGCCGAATGTTGCAGCAAAAGTAGAACCCAGTTCTTAATCTGATGAGCTGTAAAACTTCAACTTGACATGATATTTTTTAAAGTTCAGTTACAACATTTCAAGACGGTCAATAAAATTTGAACTGACTAGCGAGAACGACTTTAATTTATGAAGCGGGTTTAATTCCTCGTCTTTTGGGGCCGGGAAGTTCATTTTTTAAGCATAAGCACTAATACTGTAAAATGGTAGGTCTTTGGCTGAATGCGAACAACATAAATGATTTTTAGCTCTCCTGGGTTTATTCTACTTTTTTTACCGATAGCGTTCTTCGGATATTTTTACCTGAATAGAATTCGACTTGTCCTTGCCGGTAAGGCTTGGCTGGTCGCAATGAGTCTTTTCTTCTACACTTACTGGAATATTGCTTACCTGCCACTTCTTTTAGCTTCGATAGCTTTTAACTTTGCTGTTGGCTCGGCTCTTTCTCCAAATATAACGCTGAAAAAACTGCGATTTTCTCGCCGTTTAGTTTTGATTGGTAGTATTACTGCAAATCTCGCTTTGCTCGGTTATTTTAAGTATGCTAATTTTTTAGTAGACAATATTAATGCCGCTTTTAATGTTGGCTATGCTTTGCCACAGATACTTCTGCCATTGGGCATCAGTTTCTTTACGTTCACTCAAATCGCTTATCTGGTAGATAGCTATAGGGGCGAAGCCAAGGAATATGATCTCCTCAACTACTCGCTTTTTGTAACCTTCTTTCCTCACTTGATCGCGGGTCCTATTCTGCATCATCGGGAGATGATGAGTCAGTTTCAATCACGCTGGACCTTGGCGGTGCGTTATCGCAATATCCTCCTTGGGCTATTCATTTTTAGCATCGGTTTATTCAAAAAAACAATCATTGCAGATACCTTTGCTATCTGGGCAAATGCTGGGTTCGATGGTGGAGTAACTCTCGACTTTTTCAGAGCTTGGGCGACTAGTCTCGCGTACACTTTTCAGCTCTATTTTGATTTCAGTGGCTACTGTGACATGGCGATTGGAGCATCACTCTTGTTCAATATCTGGTTACCTATCAATTTCAATTCCCCTTATAAGGCATTAGATATTCAGGATTTTTGGCGAAGATGGCATATAACACTAAGCCGCTTCCTGCGTGACTACCTCTATATTCCTTTGGGTGGAAATCGTTGCTCAGCTGCTCGTGGTTACTTCAACCTGATGGCAACCTTTGTATTGGGCGGGCTTTGGCACGGCGCAGGCTGGATGTTCGTTATATGGGGAGCGTTACATGGCGCGGCACTTGTCATTCATCGGGTATGGAAAGAACTGGGCTTGAGTATGCCTAATACCATGGCATGGTTGTTGACATTTAGCTTTGTCAACATCACTTGGGTCTTCTTTCGAGCTATAACCCTTGATGATGCACTTAGGGTTTTACATGGGATGGCTAATATTGACTCGATGCTTGATTTGCCTGTAGCGTCTATACCGACCAATGATCTAGCTTGGGGTGGGTGGTTTTCGGATTACCTTTTGAGTTACCTACCTGTTGGTCTTGCGGCAAATATTCTTTGCTACACGGCAATTGTGTTCGCGTTTGTAATTGTCAGTCAAAAAAACTCTTTTGAGCTAATGATGAGTGGGTATAGCAAGGCTAAGCTATCAGGAGCGTCTTTGTTGTTTTGCATCGCAATGTACTCTACGATGATGACAAAAAGTTCTGTATTTCTTTACTTTAACTTCTAAACGGCAACCTCATGAAAAAACAGGTTCTTGTATTCGTTTGTGTAGCCTTACTTGCGCTAACGGTTGTTCCGGTAATTAATCTCGTTAAATTTAGAGTAGTGCCAAATAAAGATGGAAATAAGTGGTGGTACAAATCTGTACTTTATAACATCGACTTTGCATTACCCATCACCAGCCTTTTTTTTTATCCACTGGGCATTTCAACTAACCCAAATCAGGTGATTATCGGTAAGGAAGACTGGCTCTACCTTGGAGATGATTACGAAAAAACGATCACTGTCTCACGTCGTAAAGCAACTGTTGAAGATACGGAAAATGCTGAGAAAATTGGAGTTGCTACGAAAGCGTGGGATAAGTGGGTAAAGCATAGAGGTGTCAGCCTGTATCGAGTAATGCTGGGGCCTAACAAGAATACTATCTATCCAGAGTATTTTCCTAGATGGGCGCAAACTGCTAATGATTCTGCCACCAATACGTTATTGGCTCATGTTGACGAGAGTATCTATTTCGACACTAGATCAGCATTGCTGAGAGCAAAATCTCAAAATACAGAGCCTCTTTATTATAAAACAGACACCCATTGGAATAGCCTTGGAGCTTGGGTGGCTTTTCGTGCTTTTACAAAGGAAGTCGCTCACACAGAAGAGAGTCTACAGTGGCTTTCTGAGCGGCAGATTAGTATTTTAAAAGTCAGCGAGCGCAGTGGAGGTGATCTATCAAACTTTCTTAGAATGAATACAACTTTGCAAGATAGTGAAATTGTCATAACAATTAACAGTGACCACCCTATTGAAACCTAACAGTACGACTTTGAAACTGGACGTCTCACCGCATCTGGCGGCAACCCTCAAGTTGGCGCACCGCAGCACCCACTACTCATCAAGTCAAAACATGCGCTGAATCAGAAAAGAGTTTTATGGCTACGAGATTCTTTTGGCACCGCGATAAGCCCATTTATGGCTGCCACTTTCACCGAAACGCTACAGGTATACTATCATGCGACGGACAGCGCATTATTTGCTTGGCTAGTCGACATCTATAAGCCTGATTACGTTTTCATAACAGTGGTCGAACGAGATGCCCGTGGAGGGTGGTTCACGAATCCCCCACCAATGGTATTTGCTTCTGGGAAACCAAAAAATTTCATCTCACTAAGTCATGCATATCAGTCTGGAATTAACGATTTGTCTAAGGTTGAGGGAAAGGAAATTTACCAAATTTCAGGTATTGATCCATTCGTCACTTTTGCACTACAAAACCCAGTTCGAACGCGGGATGCATCGAAATTGGGTTTCGAATTAAATTGTGCTGAGAATATAGCCCCAGTGCAAGTTCAGGTCTTTTGGAAAACCGCTAACGTAGCTTTCAGTGAAAATAATAGTGTTCGTCTTGCTGTCTTTCCGGGCATTACATCAATTGATCTATCACCTATGTCTTCATGGACTCAAGCGGGGGAAGTTACAGATATTCGGATTGACTTTGATTCACCCGGCACCTGCCCTGCACTGAAAATCAACAGTGTTGAGTTGGGGAAGTGATTTGTGTAAATGTGTTCTCACCTTATTGTCTTTGACTGTCTCTTTTGGGTCGTACTGGGTCGATGACCTGTCAAAGTTGAATGTCTCCAATGTGGATGAAGCCGTCATTCATTCTTAATTGTCGTATGACTCGTTTAGCCGATTGAAGTCATTCGTTGTAAGGATTAGTGCCTGACGTGTTTTAATATTGTCGTGTCAAATCTGAACTTTATACAAATTAGCTAACTTAGAAAGCAATATTTTCAATAATTTCAATTTCTGACCCGGTTAGTTCAACCTCATCGCTTGCCAGATCTTCTTTCATATGGCTCTTGCTGCTCGTTCCCATTAGCGGGATCATTCCAACTTGCAAGGCGAATTGAAACACGACTTGCGCTACTGAACAGCCCAGTCGTTTCGAAATAGCAAGAAGCTCTGGCCGGTTCAACTCCGTCGAATTGGCTGTGAGGAGTGAGAAGCCTTGATAGATAATGTCATTTGCTTTGCATAGCTCACGAATCCTTTTGTCCCATTGGGTTCGAGCATAGCATCGGTTTTGAACAAATGCAGGTTTGACTTCGGACTTTTCAACCAATAATTCCAATTGATCAAAAGAAATGTTGGAAACACCAAGCAGCTTCACCGAACCGGATTGCTGTAAATTTTCCATGGCGTGCCACACTTCCCAATCGGCGTCGTTCAGGCCTTGGCTTGCAGTAGGGCCATGCAAAATATAGGAGTCCACGTAGGTCGTATTAAGATGATCCAATGAACTTTCGAAGGATTGCCTGACCTGAGTTTTATAGTCCGCTTTCGGATCATAAGGAAGCCGATGATCCTGGCCCGCGGCATAAGTAAATTTGGTTTGTAAGAAAAAATCACTGCGTTGTTTGTTATTTTCGGACAAGACTTTTTGCAAGGCCTTGCCAACACCTTCCTCGTAATAGTGACGCCTTTGATTTGCGGTATCGATACCCGCAAACCCGGCTTCAATGGCCAATAATGTTAACGCTTCGGTTTGATCCTCTTTCCAGGCGGTTCCATAAAGAAACGTGGGAATCGTAACGCCTCTATGATTAAATTGCTTGCTGATCTTGTGAGATGGTTCTGACATGCTGATTTCCTCTGAAAGTTCTATAGCTCTGTAACTTGGCAATTCGGCGAATTAATTCCATGCGGTATCAGGAAAGTAGTTTTTGAGCTTCAAATTTACATTAAGACAAACATTAAATTAACATGGTTAGCCTCTAATGCGCATCTCAAATATGATAACATTTAACAGATGTGTTGCCCTGAATGAGGAACTTTGGTCAGTCTAATGCCTGAAGCCTGATGGATATAGTCAGTTACGGCATGACAAAAACAAGAGTTTATTGTCAATTTACACTCTAGTTGCATTCGAAGTAGCATACTGAACCCCCTATTCCCAAGCCGGCTTACCCATCCATGCCCTTAACATCGTTTCATCCCGTCGTCGCCCACTGGTTCAATGACAATTTCGACGCACCTTCTGACGTTCAACGCCAGGCCTGGCCGGCAATTCGTGCGGGCGAATCCACGCTAATAGCAGCACCTACCGGTTCGGGTAAAACCCTGGCGGCATTTCTTGCGGCCATCGACCAGCTGGTGCAACAGGGACTGGAATCACCCTTACCGGATGAAACCCGAATTCTCTATATATCGCCGCTCAAGGCGCTGTCTAACGATATTCACAAAAACC
>JBBQCU010000026.1:0-14820 GCA_038319065.1 Methylococcales bacterium | reverse complement strand
CGTTGGAATAGGTAATCTGCTTGCGGGCTTTATGGGGGGCTTGCCGATGATTGCTGAAATTGTTCGCAGTTCGTCGAATATCAATAACGGGGCAAAAACAGCCTGGGCGAACTTCTTTCACGGCTTAATATTATTGTTGTTTGTGGTCTTGTTTACAGGGCTTATTCAGAGTATTCCTTTAGCTTCTTTGGCGGCATTACTGGTTTATACCGGTTATCGTTTAGCCTCGCCCCAAACATTCGCCAGAGCAATGGAAGTCGGTAAAGAACAGTTATTTATGTTTGTCGTCACGATTATCGGTGTATTAGCGACAGATTTATTGATCGGTGTCACTTTGGGTATTGTTGTAAAACTTGCCATTAATCTGGTGAGAGGCGTTTGGCCCAGCAACTTGTTCAAGATTCACTTTACTATCCAACAACAAGATAACGATACGCTCGTCATCAAGTTATTAGGTTCTGCCCTTTTTTCAAACTTCCTGCCCCTGAAAAAAGCACTTGCCAAGCTGGGAAAAGGTAAAACGATTATTTTCGATTTTTCAGACGGTTACCTGATTGATCATACCGTTATGGAGTTTATCCATGACTACAAGCAAAACTATGAAGCACAGGGTGGACAATGCCGGAAAGTAGGCAAAGCTTTGGAAACATTTTCAGATCATTCTCTCGCGGCACGGCTAATGACGGCAGATGATAGGAAATAGAGGTTAAAAGGGAAAGGTTAAAGGTTAATGGCGAAATAACCTGCTCTTCAACAGACTTGTCTTTAGCTATGTGCCTTAAGTAAGTGTTAATTTTAAATTTTCCACGATAGTGAGAATTTCATGATCCTTGTATTAGCTTATTGTGCGGTACTTTTCAGCTTTGCTTCAGGTTTGTTGGCACTGATGATGAATCAGCGGCAAACACTATTAGCAGTTAGCCAGTACTGCTTTAAAAAATTCTTTCACGGCAATGTGCATTGCAGGGACTGGGTTAATAAAAATCTTAAAGAACGGCGATTTCCGGTTTTCCTGAGGCAAGCGGTGTTTGTATTATTGGGCTTGTCAGGTGTATTTGCCGTATTAGCGGGCTTAGCGGTGATAATCAGCAAAGGGATTATTACCGGCCAGATCGGTTTGGGTTTGCCTTGGTTACCCTGGCATGTGCGTTTTGACGGTTTGTCCGGTTTCTTTTTTTTAATCATCGGCATTGCCGTCTGCGCAGTGAGCCTTTATGGCCCCGGCTATGTGAGCAGCTATAAAGAAAACGAGCATCCCTTTGCTGTTCTGGGTTTGTTCACAGGGTTGTTTGTTGCGGGCATGCTGTTGGTGCTGCTTGCTGATGATGCGTTCATGTTCATGATTGCCTGGGAGTTGATGTCGGTAGCCAGTTATTTTCTGGTGGCGTTTCAACATGAAAATTCCGCCAATCGCCGCGCCGCTTTTCTTTATTTATTGATGGCGGAAGTCGGTGCATTGGCAATTATTCTGGCCTTTGGCGTATTGGCCAGTTTTTCAGACGGATTCACTTTTGATGCCTTGCGTGAATCTAAGCTATCAGTAACGTGGGCTAGTATAGCTTTCGTGCTGGCACTGCTGGGTTTTGGCATGAAGGCGGGTATCGTGCCGGTTCACGTCTGGTTGCCGGAAGCGCATCCGGTAGCGCCTTCACATATTTCAGCGCTCATGAGCGGCGTGATGCTTAAAGTAGCACTGTATGGATTGATCCGCTTTTGTTTTGATTTGCTAGGCGATGTGCACTGGCAATGGGGTGTGGTGCTGCTGCTTTTGGGAACCTTTTCAGCCTTGGGTGGCATTTTGTACGCCATGATGCAACCCAATTTAAAACGGCTGCTGGCCTACAGTTCCGTTGAAAATATCGGCATTATTTTCATGGTGCTGGGTTTGGCTATGATTTTCATGGCAAACGGTCATCCGCAACTGGCGGCATTGGGTTTTCTGGCGGCTTTGTTTCATGCTTTCAATCATGCCTTGTTCAAGAATTTACTGTTTCTGGGTGCCGGCATACTTCATCACCAGACTCACGAGTTAAATATCGACATGATGGGGGGACTGATTAAAAAAATGCCGCAGACCAGCGTGCTGTTTTTGGTTGGCTGCATGAGTATTTCTTCATTGCCTCTGTTTAACGGCTTTGTTTCGGAATGGCTGGCTTTTCAAACCGCATTGCAAGTTGATGTGCTTGACAACGGAGTATTGCGCAGTTTGATTCCGGTTTCAGCGGCTGCCTTGGCGTTGACAGCTGCATTAGCTGCCGCTTGTTTTGTCAAGGTATTCGGACTGATATTTCTGGGACAATCCCGTTCACGAAACAGTGAGAAAGCCCATGAAGTGCGTTATAAAGGAATGCTGGCAGGCCCCGCTTTGCTGGCAGTTTTGTGCTTTCTTTTCGGAATTTTCCCCGGTGTAATCATTCACTTAATCAACAACGTTTCAGGTCAACTTTTAGGCCAAACCTTGCCGAATGATTCTGTTGTAGGATGGCTGTGGCTGGCTCCTGTTTCTGCCGAACAGGCTTCCTATTCTGCGCCACTGGTGCTGATAGGAGCGCTCATTGCGGCCGGTGTCAGTTATTGGTATTTGCGCCGCAATCCTTTGACAGTCATGCGCAGGGCTAATACCTGGGATTGTGGTTTTGGCGGGTTAACACCCCGTATGCAATATACCTCTAGTGCTTTTACCATGCCTTTCCGGCGGATTTTCGCCAAAGTCTGGATTATAGACGAGCAAATCAACAAGGACATGCAGGGTGCAATGAATCAGGATATGGCAGCTGTGCATTATCAACTGCATATTCAGGATCATAGCTGGCCACGCTTGTATCAGCCGATAGCACAAGGGGTGAACAGATTAGCCAAACAGGTTGGCCGTATTCAAACAGGCAATATCCGAACCTATCTCGGTTACTCGTTTGCAACTTTACTTTTACTGTTATGGGTGATCAGCTGATGAGTAAAAATGCAGGGCGTGCCTCGCGCGCCTTAATAATTTCGATGGCGCGCGCAGCACGCCCTACAATACAAATCTCTGTGAAGCCTGGAGAAACACAATGAACTGGTTAATCGCCATTTTACAAACCATGCTATTTGTCGTGCTGGCGCCATTATTGGCGGGTTGGGTCAAATGGTGCAAATGCCGTTTACAAAACCGCAAAGCGCCCTCCTTGTTACAACCTTACCGGGATTTATTTAAATTAACTCACAAACAACCTGTAGTCTCTGAGCAGGCATCGTGGCTATTTGTAACAGCACCTTACATTATATTTTCCGCCACCGTGCTGGCAGCAAGCGTTGTTCCGTTGATCGCTGTTGATCTACCCACCTCAGCCAGTGCGGATGTTATTGTGATGGTGGGGTTTTTTGCCTTTGCCCGGTTTTTCCTGGCTTTAGCGGGATTGGATATTGGTACAGCATTTGGCGGCATGGGTTCGTCCAGGGAAATGACTATTTCTTCGTTGGCGGAACCCGCTATGTTAATGGCAGTTTTTACCCTGACCATGACCGCCTCTACGACTAATTTATCGGGGGCAATTGCTCACGTTTTAAATGAAGGCCTAATCCTTAGGCCTTCATTTGTGTTTGCCCTGTTTGCCCTGATATTGGTTGCCATCGCTGAAACCGGGCGTGTTCCGGTGGATAATCCGGCTACGCATCTGGAGTTGACCATGATTCATGAAGCCATGATTCTGGAATACAGCGGCCGGCATCTGGCACTGATTGAGTGGGCAAGTCAGCTCAAACTCATGCTCTATGGCGTATTGATCGCCAACATCTTCTTTCCCTGGGGTATTGCTGATACCTTTACTGCTGAGGCCTTAGGCTATGGCTTGCTGGCAATTATGGGCAAGCTTGCTTTATTAGCGATAATTCTGGCAATAGCAGAGACCCTGGTTGCAAAAATGCGCTTATTTCGGGTACAGGAATATCTGAGTTTTGCCTATTTATTAGGGTTGCTGGGTATGTTAAGTCACATTATTCTGGAGGCATCAAGATGAATATTGAACAAACAGATTTTTATACGCAGGCCATTTTGTCGATGGCGGCCTTGGTAGGACTCACTTCTTTTCTCATGTTGGGGCAGGGCCGGTTGTTACGGTTGATTTTTGTCTTTGCTTTGCAGGGCTTGCTATTAACCTTAACCACAGCATTAGCGGCATACAGTCTGGATAATCCGCATCTGTATATTTCAGCCGTGCTGACCCTGGTGCTAAAAGTCATTTTTATTCCGTGGATGTTAAGGCGTGAGGTAGTGCTCATGAACATGCACCGGGACGTTCAGGCCTTAGCTAACAAGACTGTGGTGATGCTGGGCGGCGCGAGCTTGATGGTGTTCAGCTACTACGTGTTGCATCCTATTGTGCAAACGACATCGCCGGTCATGCTGAATGCGCTTGCGGTCAGTCTTTCCGTTGTCCTGTTGGGCATGTTGCTAATGATTTCGCATCGTCAGGCTGTTGCACATGTTGTCGGGTTTATGTCGATAGAAAATGGTTTATTTTTTGCCGCGATTGTTGCTACCAAAGGCATGCCGATGGTGGTTGAATTGGGCATAGCATTTGACGTATTGGTTGCCGCGGTGCTGTTCGGCATTTTCTTCCTGCATATTCGCACCAGTATCGATTCACTGGATGTCGACTTGTTAAACCGCTTGCATGAGGTGGATAAATGATTGCTACCTATCTTGTATTATTGATTCCATTTATAGGGATTATTTTTTTCGCGGTTTCCGGTCATAGAGAAGAGATTGGTAAATACAATGTCTGGTTAAACGCAATATGTCTGCTGGCGACAATCTGGCTAGCGATTAATGTGCTGAATCAGGGCACTATTTTGTCAGCCGGCAAGGCCTTTTTGATTGACCCGTTTAATGTTTATTTGATTGTACTAACCGCTTTTGTGGGACTCACCACATCGATTTTTTCCTCGCCTTATATGGCCCATGAAAAGGACTTGGGCAAGCTTACTGATAAACGCTTAAAGCTTTACTACTCGATGTATCAGGGTTTTATGCTGGCCATGTATTTGGTTTTAACTACCAACAATATGGGCGTGATGTGGGTGGCGATGGAAGGCGCTACCTTGGCGACGGTGATGCTGGTCAGTTTGTATCGCACACCTGAATCCATTGAGGCTGCCTGGAAGTATTTTATTCTTTGTGGAGTTGGAATTGCCCAGGCACTATTTGGTACTATTTTATTGTATTACGCGGCGGTACAGATCGGTGACGGTGAAAATGCCTTGCTATGGTCGGTACTTTATGAAAATGCCGAACAATTAAATCCGGAAATCCTTGAGATTGCCTTTGTTTTTTTGCTAATTGGCTATGGTACAAAAATCGGTCTGGTGCCTTTGCATAACTGGTTACCTGATGCCCATTCCGAGGGACCAACACCGATGTCGGCGGTGTTATCGGGCTTATTGCTTAATGATGCCTTATACGCAGTCGTTCGTAACAAGATGCTTGTTGATGGAGCAAGCGATTCCAATGTGGCAGGTTATCTAATGATGGGCTTTGGCCTGCTGTCGTTTCTAGTGGCTGCGTTTTTTTTGCATCGGCAAAAGGATATTAAAAGACTGTTCAGTTACTCATCCATTGAACACATGGGCATAATGACCTTTGCCTTTGGTATCGGCGGACCGTTAGCCACTTTTGCCGCATTACTGCATATGACCGTACATTCATTGACAAAATCAGCCATTTTTGTGACGGTAGGCCACACTGCTCAAGTTGCCGGAACCCAAAGCATAGACAAAATTCGCGGATTGATAAAAACCCAGCCCAAGATTGGCTGGGGCTTATTAATCGGCACGATTGCCATTGCCGGGTTTCCTCCTTTCGGTGTATTTACCAGTGAATTTTTGGTGTTGCTTGCCACCATGCACAGCTATCCCTGGTTAACGCCGCTACTTTTATTGGGTATCGGTATTGCTTTTGCCGGACTGTTCAGACATATACAACCCATGGTTTATGGCGAGAAACCCGAAGGTCAGTTACCGGTTAAAGCCAATCTTTGGCCGGTGATCATTCATCTGGGATTGGTGTTATGGCTGGGTTTGGCAATCCCCGGTTTTTTGGCTAATTGGTTTTCACAGGCAACGTTGCTAATCTCAGGGAGCTCACCGTTATGAGTAATTCAAATTGGGCTTTGGATTTTTTAAACCGGCTTATTAATGAAGCCATTACAGTTGAACAAATCAGTCTGCCGTCAACAACTCTATGGCAAATCGAAAGCAAGCATTGGCAACGTTTTGCAGAACTCGCAGTACAGCAGAATTTGCGCTGGGCAGCCGGTTGGGCGGAGCACGTTGAAGACCGGCTTTTCATCAATGCCTGTTTTGAAAAGAAAGGCATTTACGTATTGTTGAGAACTATTGTTAACGTTGCTAAGCCCGAATTACCTTCACAAGCCACCGTTTATCCGGCCGCGAATCGCAGTGAGCGCCATACTCAGGATATGTTCGGTATTAACTTTGCCGGGCATCCCGACAACCGGCGTTGGACGCGGCATCAAGCGTGGGCTAAACACAGTTATCCCTTACGCAGGGATTTTCCTGTGCAGGGCGAGCCGGAAACCATTACGCCACCCGACATGGATTATCCATTTGTTAAAGCCTATGGTGCAGGCGTGTATGAAATTCCCGTAGGTCCCGTTCATGCCGGTATTATTGAACCCGGGCATTTTCGCTTTCTAGCGGTGGGGGAACTGATTTTAAATCTGGAAGAACGTCTGGGTTACGTTCATAAAGGTATTGAAAAAATCGCCGAAGGCAGAACGCCGGAGTCTTTAGCACGTTTAGCCGGGCGGGTTTCGGGTGATACCACCGTCGGGCACTGCTGGGCTGCCTGCATGGCAATGGAGCAAGCCGCAGGCATTGTAATTCCACCACGCGCGGCTTTAATACGCGGCATTCTGGCGGAGCGCGAACGGATCGTCAATCATTTAGGTGATATGGGCGCGATTTGTAATGATGTCGCTTTTATTTTTGCACAAATGCAATTTACCCGCCTGCGTGAACTGTGGTTACGCACCAATGCAACAATCTTCGGGAATCGTTTGTTAATGGACAGGATTGTTCCGGGCGGCGTTGTGTGTGATTTATCTGAAGCCTCCTGTACCTTGATTAATGAGGACATTATTCAGTTAAGAAAAGAACTGTCAGAAATCATGCCTGCGATAGATCTCAATTCATCCCTGGAAGACAGGCTATATACAGCGGGCTATCTGTCGCCGGAAATCGCCGCAGCCTTCGGTACGCTGGGTTATGTCGGTCTCTCCAGCGGGCAGGATTTTGATGTCCGCCGCGACGCGCCTTATGCGCCATACGACCGGGTTACTTTTAAGGTCGCGCTGGAAGATCAGTGCGATATTGCGTCAAGATTCTGGGTAAGATACAAGCAAATCATTGCAGCGTTAAAGCTCATCGAACAATTTATCGCTCAACTTGCGGCAGGCCACATAGTCGCCGAATGGCAAACGCCGGCAACGGGCAGTGAGGCTTTAGGCATAGT
Source organism: Methylococcales bacterium (assembly GCA_038319065.1). Taxonomy (GTDB): domain Bacteria; phylum Pseudomonadota; class Gammaproteobacteria; order Methylococcales; family Methylomonadaceae; genus Methylobacter_C. Next base: position 7,310 of record JBBQCU010000026.1, on the reverse strand, counting down.
TGAAGGCTGGAGGGGGGAGATTATCACGTATATACGCTTCGACGCCGGCAATAAAATCACCCGTTTTTATACACGTGACCCTAGCATCCTGAATTGGCCTGCGTTGGAAAAACTGACGCTGAATAATATCGTACCGGATTTTCCTGTGTGTAACAAATCCCTGAATGGCTCATATTCTGGCAACGATTTATAGGAGGCTGTGTGCTGAAAATTTTAAAGAAAATCCTGAAAACAGGTGTTGTCACTGAGAAATATAAAGCTCCCAAGGACGATGAACTGGAAAAACTGGGTATACAGATCAAACGCCACATCGACAAGAGATTTTCCGGCAGCATTGCCATACGACAGGTCGACGCAGGTTCGTGTAATGGTTGCGAACTGGAAATCCACGCGTTAAATAATCCCTATTATGATATTGAACGTTTTGGTATCCATTTTGTGGCATCGCCAAGGCACGCCGATGTGTTATTGGTAACCGGCCCTGTTTCACGGCACATGCAGACCGCATTGCTGCGAACTTACGAAGCGACACCCAATCCGAAATGGGTCGTTGCTGTCGGTGATTGTGCCGCATGTGGGGGTGAGTTCGGAGTTTCTTACGCCAGCTGCGGCGCAGTGTCAAATGTTATACCCGTTGATATGGTGATAACCGGTTGTCCGCCAACGCCTTTGGCTTTGATGAAAGGCCTACTGGGGTTGATTAATAAATAAAGTTAAGGGTTTGCTCTCCTTCCTCCAGCCTCACTGCTCACAATTAAGGAAGGAAGCTCCCCCTCCTTGCGGGAGAGGGCCGGGGAGAGGTGGATCAAAAATGAAGTTGCCCTTAAAATCCCCCTCATCCTAACCCCTTCGACACTGCTCAGGGCAGGCTTCTCCCTCAAGGGTGAAGGAACTGAACCACTTAACTCTATGCAGTAACTCGATGACAGGTAAGCCAGCGCAAAAAGCCTGGTGTTTGTTGAGTAAACTGATACCTTATTCGCAATCCACGTTGAAAATTTAAAAGAGGGTTTTATTATGACAGAATCATTGATTGTTCTAATGATATTAATTGGTTTAGTTTCCGGTATTGCTTCAGGCATATTTGGTATAGGAGGCGGGATTATCATTGTTCCGGCTTTGATTTACCTGGCCAAGTTTTCCCAGCATGCGGCTATAGGAACCAGTTTGGCTATTTTACTACCTCCTATCGGCTTGATGGCGGTATTGGAATATTACCACCATGGTAATGTTGATCTGAAAGCTGCTGCCATTGTAGCTATTGCATTCATGGTGGGTGGTTGGATAGGTGCCCAGCTGGCTAACCAGATAATCAGTGGTGGCGTCCTGAAATTATTATTTGGAATCTTTGTAGTATCAATTGGCGTTTACGTGGTATTTGATGCATTAAAATCGATGACTTAGCATAATAGGTTTGTGCATGGTGAATATCACCTCCTTTTTGAGAGGCGATATTTCTCCAGCCCATCGCTGCATCACGAATATTGAACAGTTTATATTTCGGTGGTTCAAGTACAGCAGTATTACTATCAGTTTTAAACCAAATGACACTATACAGCAACACTCTGCGACAGATTCCAAGAGGTATTTGGGTACTTGGTTTCGTCAGCCTATTAATGGATATCTCATCAGAGATGATTCATAGCCTGCTTCCCCAATTTATGTTAACAACACTCGGTACCAGTGTCTTTGCGATTGGTATTATTGAAGGATTGGCGGAATCCACAGCCTTAATCGTGAAAGTGTTTTCAGGTATTTTGAGCGACTATATTGGCAAACGCAAAGGTCTTGCTGTGTTCGGTTATGCATTAGGGGCATTGACCAAACCACTGTTTGCCGTGGCGTCCAGTATTGAAATCGTGTTAACGGCTCGGTTGCTCGACAGGATAGGAAAAGGTGTGCGCGGTGCTCCACGCGACGCACTGGTCGCTGACATTACACCGCCACATTTACGGGGTGCTGCCTTTGGCCTGCGCCAGGCATTGGATACCGTAGGCGCTTTCCTGGGGCCATTGCTGGGAGTCGGATTAATGCTGCTTTGGGCTAACGATTTTAGAGCGGTCTTCTGGGTGGCCGCCATCCCCGGAATCTTTGCCGTTACCCTCCTTTTTTTCGGAATTCAGGAACCGGAACGGTCCAAATTCGAAAAAAGAACTAATCCCATCCGGCGGGAAAATCTGCAACGCCTGACTATATCCTATTGGTGGGTCGTAGCCATTGGCGCAATTTTTATGCTGGCGCGTTTTAGCGAAGCATTTCTGGTGTTGCGCGGCCTACAGGCAGGCATTCCTATTGCACTGACGCCCTTGGTGATGGTGGCAATGAACGTGGTTTATTCAGCTTCAGCGTATCCATTCGGCAAGCTTTCCGACAGAATACGGCATACCTGGTTGCTAGCGTTTGGCTTGCTCGTATTGATTGCCGCCGATCTGGTCTTGGCCCAGAGTAATCACTGGAGTACTCTACTGGCAGGAGTTGCACTTTGGGGTATCCATATGGGCATGACGCAAGGCCTGCTGGCGGCCATGGTAGCCGATACGGCGCCCGTCGACTTGCGTGGAACAGCTTATGGGTTTTTCAACCTGATGAGCGGCTTAGCCATGTTGGTTGCCAGCGGTTTGGCTGGTTTCATTTGGGATCGTTTTGGCGCGGCGACTACTTTTTACGCAGGTGCTGTTTTTTGTTTGTTGGCTCTGGCCGGATTGGCCTGGCAACCTGCTCGTCCAACCGCCGAATCTTAAAGCCAGAGGTGAAGCAACACCTGAAACAGTTTTTCGTTTGAATATTAGCCTTTTCAATTGGGAAGAATCGCCTCTGAGCTTGAATCCAGCGCAATAAATGTATATTTCTTATTGACTAGCGCCCTTTAATCGAGTCTAATACCACTCTTTTGTAGAGCCGCCCAGGTAGCTCAGTCGGTAGAGCAGAGGACTGAAAATCCTCGTGTCGACGGTTCGATTCCGCCCCTGGGCACCATCTGCAAAAATTGCGCAACACCTCAAAAGGCCCAGGTAGCTCAGTCGGTAGAGCAGAGGACTGAAAATCCTCGTGTCGACGGTTCGATTCCGCCCCTGGGCACCAAGAATTCCAAAGGCTCCGATTTAATCGGGGCCTTTTTTGTTTCTGCTCTCCTGTCCTATTCCGGGCTTTGCGGCGTTTAGCTCTCTCTGGTCCTTTTTCATCAGTCCAGGATTTACTTCCACCAAAATCAATGCTTTTCGTTTCATATCGGGTGAAAGAATAATGATAGAGGTCTCCATCGTTGCCAGAATCAAATGTGCTCTAGTCCTTATTATCTTCATATTGAATTCTACTGTTCCAATATTAATCAGGTTGACAAGCGTCGTAATAGGCCTATAATCGAGTCAGCTAGAAAAATCTGATTTCACTTTGTTTACCAACTCGATGTTTCCTCTGAGAAGTTCCTCGTTCTGTTCTTCATTTAGTAATTTTCAAATTTACCAGCCCCGTTAATGTCGTATGGTGTGTTTCATTGCAGACTGCATTAACAAGCTTTAATAAAGCTAGCCTACTATGACAGTGGTTTTAACCCTGAATTATAGTAATACTATCCAATTTTCAACAAAAAGAGACGCATGACCCCATCTAGCAATTACAGCGCTTACTTTCAAGCGCAACTTCAAGTAATCCCCCAAAAAATAGTCCAGCCTGCTAAAGAAAAATCTAAAGTGATAATCCGATACAAGCGTAATTGGACAAAAGAGCAGACCGTGTAAATAAATTTGAAGCTTTTTACATCGGGACATGTTTGAAACAATAGGGAAACATAGGTCCGCAATGCCTGCCTGAATTTTGATCTAGACAATATTGCTAGATAAACTCTTCAAACCTCGCCATGGTTCAGCTTTTTAGAGCCTACCGTAAGACAGAAATCCATTTAATCTTCACCATCTTTTTAAGCTGATAGCTTGGCTGTAAAAACCTACTATCCACTGGAATATATCCATAAAATATATGGGGAGGTTTTTCTATATTTAGAACATTCAATGTTTGCATGTTTAACCCTTGATGGGAAATTAAATTTATTCATGCTGTATAGAACAGATTTGTATTAACCCGAAGGGCATCAGGCAGGATAGCCTGATGTGAATCAATGCTGGAATGACGGACTTTAACATACTTGAGATGTCTGTCTAACCCTGGATTCCGTTGCTTAAATGCCCATAAGCTGGTAACGTTTCCAGGCGTTTGTCTTCCAGCGGCTTACCCACAGTAAAATGATAAAGACTCTGGAATTTTTCGTCCTTGAGCCCTAAAAGCTCATGCACGCTGTCATCAAAGTAACAGCCGATACCTGTGCCGCGAATACCTGCGGCTTCGGCTTCCAGATAGAGAACCTGGCCTATCAAGCCGCATTCCCAGAACAAGCGGTTGTAAAGCCAAGGAGTTGTTGCGATGGATTCGCTGAATTCTGCAACCATCCCTAAGCTGAAGGCGCTGTCGCTGGCGATGGGTTGATGGCAGGAAACGGTTTTGGCTATTTGCCTGCATTCCCCTGAATACAAATGATAAAGCGGTATTGCTTCGGATACCTTTTGCCAGTCAAAATCAGCCAGGGTTGCGGCCTGCAAGAGCTCCAGGCCGCTGTCATGTCTTGGCAGTGCATATAAACCGGGAGCTAAATCTTCAACACGGTGGACAAAAATAAACAGGTGAACTTTGGGCGGCCAACGCCAGAGTTCGAATGCGGCTGTTGTGGGTAACATAGCGGCCAACATCCGGAAAAAATCAGTCTGCGGCATCGGCAGCATCTTGCCGTCAAACTGTTGAGCACTTCGGCGTTGACGGATGATTGCCGTGGCTGTTTTGGTGCAGGTTGATTTTGTAATGAGCTGCGTGACTGCTTGCCAGTCAGGTTCTTCGGTTCGCGGTTTACTTGCGGCAATGGTGACTTCATCAATGACCGGCCATTTATATAAGTGATAAGCGCGAAGGCTATCAGCTTTACCGGACCAGGTTCCTGATTGCGCATGTTCTAACAGAGCCTTGGTATCATAGGGCTTACTGTTATAGTGCGGACGGTCATGATTTGAGTTTTTTTGAAAACCCTCTCCCCGGACATCTCCCGGAGGGAGAGGGGGGCGATATCCGCGATCTATGTTTTTGTCCGATATTGGATGGGCATTAATCCTGCAAATAATATCGGGATATTCATGTTCCTGTTGTTTGAAATCATCTCGATCAAGTCCTAATAGCTTGGCAATATCCTCATCTGACCATTCAGCCAATAATTCAACTGACCATCCCAGTGTCGCCGCCGCATAACGCAAAGCTCCCAAGGCATGCCCGGTATCATGTTGGCAATAGCGGTAAGCTCTTTCGCCATATTTCCAGGCTTCCCGCCAATGGATGGAAGATAAGCCGATGAATAGGCCGGAATCAGGTAGTTTGTCGGAAAAACGACAACGTTGTTCAAGACTATGATCGTGACTGACATAGTGGTAAACCCCTGAGTTAATAAAGTCATTGCCACTACTAATCAGGTAAGCTTCAGTCGGGTGCAAGTTGCCGCTGGAAGGATTGCAGCGCAATGCCCAGCGGCTTGGCCCGAATTGTTTCCAGGCCGACAGACCAAAGGCTAATTCCAGCAATAAACCGGTATTAACCAGATTTAACGGTTTTGCCGGTATGGTTTCCGGGCTATCCAGATCGGCAAACAAGGGTTCAAGTTCAGCTCCAGGTTTTGGCAGCTTAACAATCTCACAACCGGAAAAACGCCGGAATTGATCGGGCTGATCTTCCCAATCGATGGATTCAGGACCCTTGGCGTAGCGCTCCAACCGATGTTTGGTGCGATTGTGGTAGTTTAGAACGCTATCAGCTAATGAATTCATAAAGTTTATATTCTACTTTTATTGTGAGGTTAATTTGCTGAGTCACGAATTTGAGCCAATTGGTTTTGAATTTTTATTGCTGAACGGTATGCATATACCTCTTTTATAGTGAATATCACAACAATAAATGACACTACAAATGTCCTAAAAAAACTCCACATAACTGGTACAGTTAAATCCTTGAAAAAAACAAAGTTAAGGACTAATAACATCACCCCCCAGATACTAAAAATTATAGTTACTCCAAAATTGTACCAATAGTATATCTTGTTAAATTTAGATATTTTTATATCAACGTTACCGTTTTTGAATTCCAAATATTCATATGCTTTTTTGAAATGATGAAAAGGCAGATCGCCATTCGCTCTTTCATGAATAACAAGTAATTTGTCACGATAAATTTGCTCTACAGATAGTTCGCTGATAAATCGAAAATATTCCTTCTGAATTTCATGTTGAAAAAACTGTTTTAACTTATCATCAATATATGTGCAGTTAATTGCTTCTATCAGTCTGTTTATTTGGCTTTTTTTTCTTGTTTCTAAGAAGTCATATATTTTTCCTAAATTCGGAATAAGAGTAATAGTTAAAATAACTGATATCCATAGCGCATCCCCTGACTGAATGATCTTAACAAGTTCTAATAATTTATCGATCATGAAATTTATTTGATGTAAGTAAAATTGAATAAAGTCTAGTTTTCGTGGAGTCGATTGTAACCCTCTTCATTACGATTACTTACTTACTTTCATACATAAATCCTACAAACATTACGGAAAGGGTTGCAAACCCGTTCCGGCAACTAAATCAGTCAGGCTAATTCACAAGTCGTGCAGTGATGAGCCGGAAACGCTTGTTCTCGCTTGAGCTCGAAAAGACTTATTCCAGCCTACAGAACTATTAATGTGCGTTGATTATTTCTCCTCGCTTGGCCTCAACAACCAAATCCTCAACCCAACATCCGACGGGGTTACCAAGATTCCTGTCTTTATCTTCAAAGCGCACCAGCCAAACGGCACGAGTTGGTTCTTCTTCAACATGTCCAATCATGGTAATTACTCCACGAGTTCCCGCTTCGGCTAATATTTCGCCTTCAACACCATCAGGTATTGAGCCATCATCAAAAATCGTTTTGGCGGCATAAACTACATCACCGATATCTAAATCTTCTACATTCATTTTATATCCCCGTTTGTTTTGTAGCAAAGCTTACATTGTCAGCTGATTGTGTGATTGAAACCTGTTTGATATTGCGTTGTTTATTGTAGGGATGCTTTATTAAGACTTTATTAAACAATCAATTAGAAAATAAACAATGAAATGGCATACAGGTTGCTATAAGCATTAACAAGAACGATGCCACACATTCAGGAGCGCATAAAAATGATTACATTAACAGAAAAAGCCATTACTGCAGTCGGCCGATTTATTGCCGGCTCGGAAACACCGACAGCA
>JBBQCU010000025.1:0-14894 GCA_038319065.1 Methylococcales bacterium | reverse complement strand
CTCAGCATTAATTTTCCGTTTGGTTCGGGTTTTGTAGCTCCGGGAACGGGCGTGTTATTGAATGATGAAATGGATGATTTTGTCAGTCTTTCGGGCGCCATGAACGGCTACGGTCTGGTGGGTGGTGTTGCCAATGACATCGCGCCCGGTAAACGCATGTTGTCCAGCATGACACCTACTTTTCTTGAAAACGATACCCGTGTTGCCGTGCTGGGAACGCCGGGTGGCAGCCGTATTATTTCGATGGTGCTGTTGGCGGCGCTGGATTTTGCCAAAGGCAACGGGCCTGATTCCTGGGTGCAAGTGCCGCGTTTCCATCATCAATTTATACCCGACGTAATTGAATATGAAAAAGGCGCAATGACCGACACTGAGATTAAAGGCCTTGCTGCGATGGGCCATCAACTGAAGGAAGCACGTTACCGCTATGGCGATATGCAGGCTGTGCAGTTGAATAAAAAGACAAAGTCATTGGCCGCAGCCAGTGATAGACGGGGAGAGGGCAGGGCGGTTGTCAATACTCTTGACATAAGCAGCGCAAAGCCCTCTCCTAAGGGAGAGGGTTGGGTGAGAGGAAATAAAAATAAGGAAAAACCCAGTTTAAATCCCCCTCATCCCGGCCTTCTCCCTCAGGGAGAAGGCGTTAAGCCCACTGCACTAATGGCAGTTGTTGGGCAATAATGAACACTGAAATAGCTGAAATATGGCATGGCAAGGTAACTGCCGAGGACTCACATTATCTGGCTTACTGGCGTGTCCTGGATGAAGCCGAGCAAACTCAAGCCGGAAAATTTAAAAATGCGTTGTTACATAAACGTTATGTAGAAATTCATGGCCGTTTAAGAAACCTGTTAGCCCAAAGGCTTAATCAGTCGCCGGAAAAGATAACAATAAAAAAAGCCAAGCATGGCAAACCTTATTTAGCCGATTATCCTGAGTTGGGATTCAATTTATCTCATTCAGCAGATAGATTGATGATTGCCGTAGGTTGGAATTGTCAGTTGGGAGTCGATATTGAGATCAGTAAACAAAGAATTAATTTGTCCGGATTGGTTGACAAATGTTTTGCTGAAGAAGAAGCCACCTACTGGACTAAACTGCCTGAAAACCAGAAAAACCGGGAGTTTTACCGTTTCTGGACACGTAAAGAAGCCTTTGTAAAAGCCACCGGACATGGCATTTCTTTAGGATTGAATCACTGTGTTATTAATCCGGACAATCCCGCAGAACTATTGAGAGTCCCTGACAATTGCGGACAGGCTTCGGCGTGGCATGTGCTGGATATTGATTTGGGTGAGGGGATTTATAGTGCATTTGTGGCGGATAAAGAATTCGCTGGTGTCAGGCTAATGGATTTTTTCTGAATCAATGAGGAGCAATACAGTAAAGCCATAAATTTAACACCATCATTTAAAGCCGGAAAAAATAGGTGATCGCAACCAACACCAAACCTGTCAAAACCAGTGTGACAGCATTCGGCATGAAGTACGGGTACACCATCAACGCTATTCCACATACGAAAGGGACAATCTTTGTCTGCTTTTTTCCATAGACAAAGAAACCAAGACCAACCGAACCAAACAGTAACCCCCAAAGAAGTTCACCTTCGCTACCCATTTATCCACCCCGGTCTTTTGCCTGACAAATTATCTTCTGATTGTGTAATTTTATACATTGGTTTTGTTTAGATGACAACATACATCTAATATTGGTACGGTCGGTAGGATCGATGATCGGCTGATAGTAAGGGCTCAGCTTAAAACTATAGAGTGATAGCATAAATATACTTATTATTTCATAGGAACCGACCTCTCTTTTCCAAGTGAAAGTGTGTTCACAATCTTATTTATCCTCAATCATAAAACTTGCTGTAATCTATTGCATTTCGGAATTTGTGTGATATGAAGCTTATATGACTATAGACACAGCAATATCTATTGAAAAGCTAAGCAAAAGCTATCAGGAATCCGGACAACTGCATGAAATTTTCAGCGGGTTGCATCTGCTGGTCAGTCGTGGTGAGTTTATTGTTTTATTGGGTCGTAGCGGCTCGGGCAAATCAACTTTCCTGAATCTTGTCAGCGGCATTGATCCGCCAGACAATGGCAAAATTATTATCAACGGCACTGATATTACCGGTCTGTCAGAACATGACCGCACTTTGTTTCGACGTCATCATATCGGTTTTGTTTTCCAGTCCTATAATTTGATCCCGACCTTGACGGTTGCGGAAAATCTTCTGTTGCCGTTGGAATTAATCAAGCGAGTGACCCGTAAAGATCGTAAATGTGTCGCCGAATTGCTGGAAAAGCTACAGTTATCGGATCGGCTTGACAGTTATCCTGATCGCTTATCCGGTGGTGAACAGCAAAGGGTTGCGATAGCCCGCGCTTTGATTCATGACCCGGATGTGATACTTGCCGATGAACCCACCGGCAATCTGGATCTGGATACTGCCGGACAGGTCTTGGAATTATTGGATATTCTGGTCAGGAAAGCAGGTAAAACCATGATTATGGCGACTCATAGCCCGGAAGTCATCGGTAAAGCCGATCGGGTTTTGTCCATCCAAAATAAATCATTGGTATGCAAATGAACTTGCCTTCTTTCAATTTTATTATCGATATTCACTTCGTCGTTCCGGCAGGGATTGCCGGAATCCAGAAGCCAAGGATGGCAAGCGCTAATCACATCCTTGTGATCTGGATACCGGCAGTCCATTCCGGTATGACGTGCTAATTTTTATGGTTGCGAATAAGTTGATAGGTAGTAAGAGAGTCGATGAATTCAATCCTTAACCGCGCCAGCCGCAAGTATTTATGGCGGCATCCGTGGCAATTGGTGCTGGCTATAGTCGGGATTGCTCTGGGTGTCGCCGTAGTGATTGCTATTGATTTGGCGATGGAAAGCTCGCTTGAATCATTTGATCAGGCAAGTAAGGCATTTTCGGGGACAGCAACACATCGTATTATTGCCAATGATGGCGGTTTGGATGAAAAGTTGTATACCCGTTTAAGAGTCGAGCAGGGCATAGCTAACTTATCGCCGGTGGTAAGCGGTTATGTCAAGTTGGCGCAGCCGGACGAAGAGAGTTTCAAATTGATTGGTATCGATCCGTTCATTGAAAAACCGTTACATTCGGGCTGGCAAAACGAGCAAAAAGAAGATTCTCCTCCGGATTTTTTAAACCGGCTAATAACCGAACCGAATAGTGTGCTGCTGAATGAGAAAACGGCACAGCGCCTGCATCTGAAAATCAATGATCAGTTAACGGTTGTTACCGTCCAAGGCCGGCAACCATTAAAAATCGTCGGCTTGCTTCCCGCTAATGACGCTGTTTCAGAACAGCTGTTGGCCAGGCTGATCATTACCGACATTGCTACAGCCCAGGAGATATTGGGATTATTTGGCCGGCTTAGTTCCATTGAAGTCTTAATAGAAAAAAATACCCCTGAAACTCTGGCGGCTATACAAAAAGTATTGCCTGGCACTGCCTTGTTTGTGTCTATAGAGAGTCAAGGGGAATCCATGAGGGAAATGACCCGGGCATTTTCCATCAACTTACAGGCATTAGGCCTGCTTTCATTGCTGGTCGGCATGTTTTTAATCTATAACACGATGACCTTTTTGGTTGTGCAGCGGCGCCAATTAATTGGCAGTTTGCGTTTGTTGGGTGTAACCCGGCAGCAGATTTTTAAGTTGATTATAGGCGAAGCGTTGTTGTTGGCGATCATCGGTACTTTACTGGGGATTGTACTCGGCATAATTCTTGGACAAGGTTTGTTATATTTGATATCGAGAACAATTAACGTCATTTATTTTCGTATTGATGTGGCTTCTTTAATGATTACACCTTTACAGATCGGCAAGGGTGCATTGTTAGGTATCAGCGCTACCATGCTCGCTGTATTGCCTCCCGCTTTTGAAGCGACACGCTTGTCGGCTGTTAAGGTATTGGCAAGATCGCAATTGGAATCGGGCAGCCGCCGGTTAATCAAAACAGTGGGACTAATGAGTTTTGTATTGATACTCGGCGGCTTGGCAATGGCGTTGTTATCCGGTAAAAGTATCAATTTGGGTTTGGTCAGTATTCTACTGATACTGTTTGGATTTGGTTTGCTGACGCCATTGCTAACCTTGTTGTTTATGAAGCTGATTGAACGGTGCTTCGGGCGTTTTTTAGGGATTTTGGGGCGTTTACCTGTACGCATGGTTTCGGCCGAAATCAGTAGAACAGGCATCGCAATAGCTGCCTTGATGATTGCTGTGTCAGCGACGATAGGCATGGACTTGATGATAGGCAGTTTTCGCCAGACGGTTGCGCAATGGCTGCATTCCAGCTTGCCTGCCGATCTTTATGTAACATTACCCGGTGAGAAGATGACGGCCGATAAGGCCCTGGCGGATCATCGCTTGAAGGAAAAAATAGCTAGCCTTGATGATGTAAAAATGATGAGTAGTGCATTCCATACAAAGCTAATCGCAGATAATCTATTCACTGAAATATCGGTGTTTGAAACAAATGAAAAATCCAGACAGGGATTTATTTTTAAACATAAGGCTGACGATAATCTGTGGCAAAGGTTCGAAAACCAACAGACGGTCATCGTAACGGAGCCTTATGCTTATCATCACGCTGTTAAAATAGGCCAAAAAATCCGATTGAAAACCGACCAAGGCGAGCTCCCGTTTGAAGTCATCGGCATATATGCAGATTACAGAGGCGATCCAGGCCATCTGGCCATGAGTCGGCAGAATTACCAGCGTTATTGGCCCGATTTGGGTTACTCGGGCATTGGTGTTTATGCCAAAGAAGGCGCCGATTTAAAACAGCTGGAAAGCCGGATCAGTAAACTGCTGACTGCGCAGCAGTCTCTGAAATCCAACCAGGAAATTTATCAAGCGTCCATGATAGTTTTTGAGCAGACCTTTACCATTACTGAAACATTGCGCTGGCTGTCAGCAGCCATTGCTTTTGTGGGTGTGTTCAGTGCCTTGATGGCTTTACAATTTGAGCGGACGCGGCAGTTGGGGATTTTACGGGCAATAGGAATTACCTCCGGACAGTTAACCGTGCTGATTATCAGTGAAACCGGCTTGATGGGGCTGGTTGCAGGATTGCTTGCCATTCCTGTCGGCTTTATTGTGGCTTATGTATTGATTTTTGTTGTTTACCATCGTTCCTTCGGTTGGACGATGGCATTTTATTTTGATTCGGGCATTCTTTATCAAGGTGTGGTTTTAGCCTTTGTCGCGGCTCTGCTTGCCGGCGTTTTTCCTGCCTTGAAAATGGCGCAGACCAAACCTGCCGAAGCGTTGCGTAACGAATGAGAACTAAAATTATGATTACCTTACTGATAAGTATTTTGCTGGCTATTCTCTGGTGGCAGTCTTTTATTTCTCCAGCTGATTTCAAACTTGTTGCGGATAGTTTTTTCAGCAAAACACTTTCCAAAAAGGATGATTCTTTCAGTCATGTGTTATCTAAAGACGATAAAGGTTTTGCCAGGGCGTTAAAGCCGCAAAAATTCTCATTCCCACCCGACCACGGCCCTCATAATCCATTCCGGACAGAGTGGTGGTATTTCACCGGCAATCTTAAAAATCCGCAAGGCCGGAAATTTGGCTACGAGCTGACCTTTTTTCGATTTGCTCTCAAGCCGGAAAAGTCGGAATCAAAGTCTGTCTGGCGAACCAATCAATTGTATATGGCGCACTTGACCCTGACTGATGTAGAGAATAACCGGTTTTATACGGACGAACGTATAAGCCGGGCGGGAAATGATCTCGCCGGTGCCTCAAATAAAAAATATCAGGTCTGGCTTTATGACTGGTCGGCAAGGACTGAGGGCGAGGCAGATTTCCCGCTCCGGCTACAAGCTAAAAGCGGAATTTTTGCCATTGATCTATTATTAACATCACAAAAAAGTTATGTTTTACAAGGGAATCAGGGCTTAAGCCAGAAAAGCCGGGAGCCGGGTAACGCCTCGTATTATTATTCCTACCCTCGTCTGGAAACTGAAGGCGCTGTTACTGTTGCAGGTAAACAATTTTCAGTAACCGGTGCCAGCTGGATGGACAGGGAATGGAGTACCAGCGCGTTGTCGGATGAACAAAGCGGATGGGACTGGTTTGCCTTGCAGCTGTCTGATAATACCGAATTAATGTATTATCAATTAAGGCGCAAAGACGGCCAACCGGATAGTAACAGTTCCGGTTCTTTTGTTTTGGGGGACAATTCAAAAATTTCCTTGAAAGAGCATGATGTCACAATTAAAACCCTCGATAGCTGGAAAAGTCCCCATTCCAAAATTACTTATCCTTCGCGTTGGCACCTGGCTGTTCCTGGTCAGAATCTTGAAGTTGAAATTGTTCCTTTAATAAACGATCAGGAACTCAATGTCAGTTATCGTTACTGGGAGGGCGCGGTCAGCGTTAACGGCACAAAAAACGGCAAGCCCATTTCAGGCCAGGGTTATGTTGAGTTGGCCGGCTACAAGTGAATTGAAAATCATCAGCAAAACAGCAATACACAAAACAAGAGTGTGCAGATGAAAAAAATACTGGTGACGGGTCAACGGGTCAAATCGGTTCGGACTTAACTATAGCATTGCGTGATTGTTATGGCGCTGCTAATGTGATTGCTGCAGGACATAAAAGACCGGCATCAAGTGAATTGGCGCAATCCGGGCTTTACCGCCCGTTGGATGTACTTGATGCGGACGCGCTCAATCGAGTCGTTGAAGAAAATAATTGTGATACGATTTTTCATCTCGCTGCATTGCTGTCCGCCGTCGCTGAAGAGAAACCGCAACAGGCTTGGGATATCAATATGAACGGCCTGATTAACGTGCTGGAGACCTCCAGACTGCGCCACTGTGCAGTGTTCTTCCGCAGTTCCATTGCCGCCTTTGGTCCGGGTGCGCCCGCCCTGGATACGCCACAGGATACCCGGCAGCGGCCTACCAGCCTGTATGGGATTACCAAGGTTTCAGGTGAACTGCTTTGTGATTATTGCTATCATCGCTTTGGCGTCGATACCCGCGGTTTAATATTACAGCAATGAGTTTTACCCCGGAGCAGTTAGCCGCGGAAATACAAAAACATATTCCTGAATTTACTATCAGTTACTGCATTGATCCTGTCCGTCAGGCGATTGCGGATTCCTGGCCCAAACACATGAACGATAGTGCAGCCAGAGCTGAGTGGGGCTGGCAGGCCGAATATAACTTATCTGCAATGGTCGAAGACATGCTGGAGAAAATTGCGGCCACATGTGGTTCTGGATAAACGGAGGCTAAGATGTCATTAACAAAAATTGAACCTTTATTCACCGATAAATTAACTGAATTACAACTCCAGGGTATCAGCAAAGGGTGTGAAAAAGTCGTTACCGGCATGAAAGCAGCCGGAGATGGTTTTGGTGCAAGATATTTTCTTGAAGGGCAGGGCGATAAGCTTTTTTTTGGGCATGAATTCAAATTCCTACCTCGGACTTTCAGCAAACCCGAACCTGATTAAAGCGGAAACAGATGCCGCTGAAAAATTCGGCGTCGGTCCGGGTGCGGTTCGTTTTATCAGTGGGACTTACCAGCCGCATATCGAGCTTGAGCAAAAACTGGCGCAATTTCATGGCCGGGAATCGGCAATGCTATTTAGTTCTGCTTATGCAACGATGATGGGCGTATTGCCCCAGTTTGTTTCTGAGAACACTTTAATTGTCAGCGATGCATTGAACCATAGCTGTATTATCAATGCAGTCCGGCTAGCTCATCCGGCCTGTAAAGAAGTTTATGCTCATGCTGATATGAATGCCCTGGACAGAATCCTTGAAGAATATAAGGGTAGGGTCAAACGTGTTTGCGTGGTTACCGACGGTATCTTTAGTATGCGCGGCGATTATGCCCATCTCGATAAGATAAATGCATGCTGCAAACACCAGGAAGAGGCTTTTGATGAGGGCATTATCACGATTGTTAATGACTCTCACGGCGTCGGTGCCTTTGGCAAAACCGGGCGGGGTACTGAGGAATATACTGAGAGTCACGTGGATGTTTTAATCGCTACGCTGGGTAAAGCCTTTGGCGTTAATGGCGGTTATGTTGTTTCCAGCGCCAAGGTAATCGCTTATTTAC
The DNA here is from genome assembly GCA_038319065.1 of Methylococcales bacterium. Lineage (GTDB taxonomy): Bacteria > Pseudomonadota > Gammaproteobacteria > Methylococcales > Methylomonadaceae > Methylobacter_C. The sequence continues at coordinate 6,759 of JBBQCU010000025.1, read as the reverse complement.
GCGAAACTTCACCGTTTTATATCTATTCAAATCCGATTACGCCGGCAGAAGCGGCCGCCGCAATTGTAGCTCTTGACATTGTGGCAAGTCCTGAAGGCTTGTCTTTGCTGGAAAAACTGCGCAGTTGTAGCGCCCGGCTTAGAGCGGGACTTGAAGGCCTGGGTTATGAAACCTTGCCGGGAGAACACCCCATCGTGCCTATTTTTATCAGGGATACGGAAAAAACATCAGCTCTGGTAGCGCAGTTATTCGCCCATAATATTCTAGTTACCGGTTTGAATTATCCCGTTGTTCCACAAGGCGAGCAGGAAATCAGATTGCAGATTTCAGCAGAACATACTGAAAAAGATATCGATTACTTATTGGCAATATTGGCTGAATACAAGCAATAAGCGGGTAAATATTCAGATCTTTCCTTACTTGATAAATCGGGGAAAAATTACAAATAATTTTTTGCCGCTAAGATGAGCAACGAATTAAATTCCTCGTTTACTTGGGTGGAATTTACCCAAAAATCTTTTCGGAATGGGGAATGAGCCGGGTCATTGCAGCAATTGCCAGTGAAATAAGGAAGGTCGCAGTCGTTAGGGATAATATACCTACAATTGGATGAAATGAATAGGGCGAAACCGAGAATCCAAGCCACCCCGCTTTCAGAATCTCTATGACCAGTAGATGCATGAAATATATTGGGAAAACCAATCCGGATATATATGCAAGAGGCTTGTCAAGATAATGCGGAATTTGCAGTTTTTGAATCAATATAAAAGCTGCGATAGAAGCCAGAACTACATTCGGACTTAAGAAGCTATAGGCTGTTCCATCAGGGACGTTGGAAAGAGAATTAATTCGCCAATTTAATACAAAGGTACATAAACTTGCAAAAACAAACACCATTGCACAAAGCCGGGCAGGAATTCTTTTAAAGGTAGACGTGTTGGTTACGTAGTATCCAATAATGAAAAAACCTGCCCAATTTAGAAAATTGGCTAGTTTTAACTGGTCTACTAAACTTAGCGGGTAATAACTCGGGGCCGAGTTAATCAGGAACCATAGTGCAAAGGTATACGCTGCGAGCCGCTGATTTTGCAAAATGGCTTTCGAAATTACGCTAATCAAAGGCAATAAAAAATATACGCCTATTATCATGTAAACGAACCACAGATGGTACATAACCGGAGCCTGAAGCATCAAGCTAAGTGCTTCAAATAACGGCAGTTGTTCGACTCTCCAGTAGCCGCTAGAAAAAAGATAGAGAAAACTCCAAAATACAAGCGGCACGATAACTCGAACCAGCCTCTTTTTCATTTGCTGTAACTGGATGTCCGGGCCATAGCCAATCAACAAAGCTCCCGACAGCATGGCAAACAGGGGTACAGATACTCTTGAAAATGAACCAATCAAATTTGCTGTCAAGAAATAATTGAGTGGAATAGTCCGGTAACTATCAACTACGGGCGCCGCTGTGTGAATGAGAATGACGGCAAACATTGCAATTACCCGGCATGCATCAACCCAAACCAATCGCACGGATATGCACTTCTTCGCTGTTTTCATTTTTATCCTTTTTATTTATATTATCAATTGATAATGCATTTGGAAGATGCTCTGACTACGCGCTGACTCACTGGTAGGTTATAATGGTATATTTTACAAGTTAGCGTATTTATGCAATCCTCCAGTAGTAAAATTGTCAATATTCAGGCGTTACGCGGATTAGCCGTTTTATTAGTAATCGCCGTGCATCTGGCTGGTTACGAGGAAAAATTTGGTCAAGGGTACACAATTCTTCCTAAATGGTTTGCCATTGGCGGTTCAGGTGTTGACGTTTTCTTTGTGATTTCCGGATTTGTAATGGTAACAATTACTCGCGGCTGGTTCCAAAAAACAGGCTCAATGCGAAGATTTATATACCATCGTTTGATGCGGATTTACCCTACATATTGGTTTTATAGTTTATTCATGCTTGCATTTTTTTTGATGCAGCAGAAACAGGGCGATAACAGTCGAATTGTCGATATTACCGCTTCTTTTCTATTATTGCCACAAAACCAATGGCCGCTGCTGGTAGTGGGATGGACATTGGTCCATGAAATATATTTTTATCTGGTATTTTCTTTATTGTTAGCTTTCCATGAGCGCTGGTTGTTGCCTCTTATGATTTTATGGGGGGCTGCATCTATAACCGGATGCCTATTGCTATCCACAAGCGAGAATCCAACCATCCAGCTCATCACAAACCCGCTTACCCTGGAATTTATTTTTGGCAGCTTGGTCGCCCGGCTTCATTTTTCTGAAAACCAGTTTTCCGGTTGGCCTTTTTTGATTGTTGCGTTTGCCTGGTGGCTATTAGGGTATGGAATCTGTGTGAAGCTTGGCTTAGCCCCAGAGTCATCAAATTGGTTAAGGGTACTTATTTTTGGCATTCCAGCTGCTTTCTTAGTTTCCGCATTGGTCACATTGGAAAAAAATGCTAAATGGCAACTACCAAACTGGTTGGTTTTAATAGGTGATGCTTCTTATTCAGTATATCTATCCCATACACTGGTATTTGCCGCTATATGGCGTATCTGGGGGAAATTTGGCGTCGCCGGATCTTGGGCGAACGGCTTGGTTATAGTTACGATGTTTTTTTCCTCGCTGGTTATTGGCCGGGTTAGCTTCCAATTAATTGAACGTCCTCTACTCAAATTCACTCGCCGGCTTGAACCGGCCTGGTAAGGTGGCTCGTCAAAAATAAACCGCCACAGATTCTCAGATTAAACAATATATGACCATAAACCTAATCTAATAATGAGATTGGATATTATCGCTTCGCGTCCAAAACACTACTTAACGCACCCAAAATATCGAGCCGATATTGATGGCTTGCGTGCGATTGCAGTTCTTTTAGTTGTTGGCTTTCATGCTTTCCCGGATTGGATTTTTGGTGGATTTATTGGCGTAGACATTTTTTTTGTAATTTCCGGGTTTCTAATTAGCAGCATTATTTTTGGCAATTTAGAAAAAAACAGCTTCAGTTATATTGAATTTTATGTCCGGCGTATTAAACGTATTTTTCCTGCATTAATACTTGTTCTTGTCCTCAGCTTTGCTTTTGGTTGGTATGTGTTACTTCCTGACGAATTTCGGCAGCTAGTAAAACATGAGGCTTCAGGGTCAGGCTTTATATCCAATTTTACCTTATGGTTTGAGTCGGGCTATTTTGATAACTCTGCGGACACCAAACCGCTTTTACATCTATGGTCGCTGGCAATTGAAGAACAATTTTATATTATATGGCCCCTATTATTGGGTTTAGTATGGAAACATAAATGGAATTTCTTAACACTGACAGTTAGCATCGCAGTCGTCTCCTTTGTTCTGAATATCTACCTTGTCAACAATAGTCCTATTGCCGCTTTTTATTCGCCACTATCCCGTTTTTGGGAGCTCATGATTGGCGGTATATTGGCATACTTAACATTACATAAACCCCAGCATCTGCCTCAACGGCCAAATTGGCAATCAGCTATCGGGCTTATGTTAATTGCAGTTGGAATATTGCTAATTAACAAAGAGCGAGCGTTCCCGGGTTATTGGGCTTTAATTCCTGGCGTTGGCGCATTCCTGATAATTTCAGCGGGTTCCGGTGCATGGTTAAATCGGAATCTTCTTGGGAATCGATTAATAGTTGGGGTTGGACTTATTAGCTACCCCCTTTACCTGTGGCACTGGCCTCTACTGGTTTTTTCAAAAATTGTCGTGGGACGCAACTTACATGTTCTCGAAAAAGTAACAATAATTGCGGTTTCAATAGTTCTCGCCTATTTAACTTACCAATTACTTGAAAATCCGATTAGAAAAAAGAGTACTTCTAACAAGCCGGCAACAGTGTTGCTGGTAGTCATTGTCTGCATACTTGCAGTATCTCTATTTTCATTTGTTAATAATGCAAAACCTTGGCATAAGAACGCTGCAATTGCAAAGTTTCTTGATGCCGCTTACGATTGGAATTATCCGGATGGACTTAGAGGCAAGATCATAGCGGGCCAATTAAGAAGAGCTTATGAATTAAAAAGTGACTTGTCTCATAAGACTCTTTTTATGGGCGATTCGAATATGGAGCAATATTACCCTCGAATTGACAAGTTGATATCTGAAAATCCGGATAAATTTAATTCCGCGATTTTTGTCGGCAATCAAGGATTCCGGTGTTACCCAGTTTTCACAATGTTTATATCAGAAGCAGGGCAATGTGCCTCGGTAATGGAAGACATCACACAACTTGCAAATGATAAGGATGTTGATGCTGTTGTGTTGATATTTAGTGCGGATGCTTATGATCACCTGATTGCGGATAAAACAGGATATGAACGCTTGGCTCAATTTATTAACACCATTTCAAAAAGTAAACGCATTTATTTAATTTTAAATATGCCTGATGGCGATGAGTTAAATCCCAAAAATATGTTTACCGGGTCTCGCCTTCGCACACTCGATATTAAGAATACTGAAGAAGTCGTCTTTGATTACAAAGGATTTCTCGATAGACACAAGAACATTCGAACCGAGCTGATAAATTTAGCCACTAAGAACGGTGCAATCGTTATTGATCCATTAAAATACCTTTGTCCTGAAAATAAATGCCCTGTTTTTGATAGTGAGGGCAATCCCCTTTATAGGGATGAAGTACACATGCGGGCATCCTATGTAAAGTCAAGTGCTGTGTATATTGATATAACCCTAAAACCAAAGCCACATTAAATGGATAAATCTATGGAAAACTTATTAAAAACTTGTCCCAATGGTTGTAATTCAACGCTACAACCCGCTAATCTGATTGTTGCCGAAGGGGAGTTAAAAAAATGCCCGTCATGTGGGCAATTGGTTAGTTCTTGCAGCAAAGATTATTATGAAAAATCGAATCAAGAATGGAATAGTGAAGAAGGGACCTGGCCCTCAGAGAGGGATTATGCGCGCTTGTTAAAACGAAGAAAAAGGGACATTCATCAGATAGCAAAAATATTATCGAAAGATAATTCCGATATTCGGATTTTGGATGTGGGTTGCTCGAATGGATCGTTTGTATTTATTGCCAATAGCTTGGGACTTCAAGCCGAGGGCGTTGATCCTTCAAAAAAAGCTGTCAACGATGGCATAAAAAGAGGTTTAAAACTTCATTTAGGGGTTTTGAATGACGTTGCTTTTGACAGCAATTCCTTTGACGCAATTACCTTACATGAAGTTATTGAGCATGTTTCTGAACCCATTGCTTTATTAACAGAATGTGCACGCATTTTACGGCCCAATGGCGTTCTTCTTGTAGGTACAGGGAATACCGAAAGCTGGACTCGACAAATACAAAAAAGCAGATGGAACTTTTTTGATATGAAACACCATGGTGGCCATATCAGCTTTTTCTCGCCAAAGTCACTCAGTATACTGGCCTCGCGAACGGGCTTTAGTGTGGTAAAAGTCAACACTCATTCCGTCAGTTTTTGTGAGAAAGGCGAGATTCCGCCCATCTTATATCGAACAATAAAAATATTTACGGAATTATTAAATTTACCGGCAAAGCTTCTAAATAAAGGGCATCAAATGGAAGTTTTTTTGATAGCCAACAAGCCGGCATAGCTTAACCCTATAGCGGAATTAGTTAGGCACAGGGTCTATATCAATGAAGCTATCGAGTTTCACTCAAGGTAGAAACAACAATTTCAACCTCATACGTATTGTTGCGGCATTAGCAGTACTGGTAACCCATAGTTTTACGATAGCCGGGGTAGCTGAACCCTTTGGAGAAAGCCTTGGCATGACTATTGGCTCGATCGCGGTTGATGTTTTTTTCATAACCAGTGGTTTTCTTGTCACAGCCAGCTTATTGACCAGACAAAGCATTACTGAATTTGTTTGGGCCAGAGTGTTACGGATATACCCTGCACTTCTGGTATTGGTGCTGTTAACTGTCTTTGTGCTTGGTGTGTATTTTACTTCTTTGCCCTTATCTTCTTATTTTACAAGCTCTAGAACCTACACTTATTTGTTAAAGTGCTCAACTCTGGTTTCAGCTGGGGTAGCTTTCAAATTGCCAGGGGTATTCGAAAATAACCCCTTCAAAAGCGCAGTTAATGGGTCTATTTGGACAATGCCCTATGAAATACGTATGTATGCAATTTTGGCCGTTGTCTGGATTGCCTTGCGAATAACACGAAAATACAGATTAAAAGCATTCCAACTCGTTATCATTTCCTATGCTGTGCTATCTTGTATTTATGTTCTTGCTATTCCCTTCTACTTCCCAACCGTAAATTGGTTCGTAAAATTTTCTTTTATGTTCTTTACAGGTTCATCTTTCTATGTTCTTAAAAAACATATCCGCCTTTCGTCCTTGTTTTTTTGGGTCATTGTGATTGCTTTATCGTTCGCAATAGGGAATGTTCAACTGTTTTATGTCATATATACAGTGTCAATCGCCTACCTTTTGTTTTTTATAGCCTACGTTCCATCCGGATATGTCAGAAATTACAATCGGTTAGGTGATTACTCTTATGGTATCTACATCTATGCATTTCCCGTTCAGCAATCAGTTGCGGCCTTGATTCCAGGGGTCTCTGTTATCTACATGATATTAATTTCTGCCACATTATCGATCATGCTGGCTGTAATTTCCTGGCACTTTGTGGAGCAGCGAGCGCTCAGCCTGAAAGATCATTACGTTGGGCACACAAGAAGGTGGCTTGGATTTAACCTGAAAAGCGTATTAACCCGGACACGCTA